>JAYTWC010000456.1:0-9671 GCA_043743635.1 Verrucomicrobiota bacterium
CGCTTCGAAGAGGCGGTCGAAATCGGCACGGGTGGACTGACCGCGCACGATGACGGCGGAGTTGTTACTCGCCGCACGCTGCGGATTGACATCGAACCATCCGCCCGTTTTGGCGTGGGTCATTTCCTCATCATCGGCGGAGAAAAGACAAATGGTTGCGGAACGGCGAATACCGCCGGACAGCACGGCCTTCGCCGCCCACATCAAACAGTCGTAGGCTTCGATCGCGCGGAGCTTGCGACCCGAGGCCTTGTCAAGAATCGCCTCAACGTGCTTGAGCGCGTGCATGAGCGGCTCAGGACCAGGCGCCTTGCCGCCGGAGGTGCGCAGCGGAGCGCCAGCCGGACGGATCGACGAATAATCAAACTGCATGCGACGACCTTCGATCGCAGCAATGAAAAGTTTATCCATCGCATCGCCCCAACCTTCGATCGTATCAACAACAAGATGGGTCTCGACCGGCAGATCCTTGTTGAGGACCGCAAAGGCAGGGAGTTTCTCGACATGCTGCTTTTGCACCGAGAAGCCGACGCCACAACCACACAATAGGAGATAAAAGGATTCGCGGAACGCCTCAATGCGGTCGATGTGCGTAAACGCGCAATTATAAATGCGGGTATGCTTGGTCAGAATGGCTTCGCCACCGAATTGAAGACTGCGCATCGAAGGCAAAACTTCTTTTGCCTCGACCCCTGCAAACGCCGAAAAAATCCCGCCGTGCAAAGAACCGAGATCGCCCATGCGCGCCACGGTCTCTGCTGAAACTTCACCCCTCGCGATCATCGCGGCCGCGATATCTTTCAGAGAGGCGTCGCTGTAATGGGTGAGGTGCATATCGCGCACGCGGCCGACGGCCTCTGACCAGGTTTCACGACGACGCTTAGCAGGAGAATAACGCGCGTAACGGGAGATGGCGATGTAGTCTTGAAGGCCACTCTGACGATGGGAAACCGGACGTGATGCGGGGGTAGCGAAAACGCTCATTTTGATAATAATTACAGGTCAGTGACGAAAGTGAGGCAACACTACCGCTTGTGGTCAGGCACCCTGTCAACCACTACCCGTTGTGTCGTTTTACTTATAACTTTTTTTTATAACGTATTCTTACGGCTTCTTGATGAAACGCCCAGCGCTTCCTCTTATGGAGTGCAGCGAAGGTCAAAAATCCGTTTTAGCCACGCTAAAACTTGCTGGATTTTATTAACACATTTCCAAATTGGCACGCCCGTCGCTTTTGACGCCCACCACCGCCAAAATCCAACCCCGTTTATAAGGGAAACACCCCTCGTGTTTCCCGGCAAAACCGCTTTTTTATCGACCAACGACGATCAGCTGTCGTCAACCGCGAGTAGCCCCAAAAAAACAGCTCCGGTCCATTTATTCACAATGGACGCTGCTGCGCCAAAACAGCCTTCAACTTCATCAGCAGCATTTCAGCATTGAACGGCTTGGGCAAAAAACCCGCGATACCACGCCCAACGAACCGACTCATCGTATCCTGCTCATTGAATCCGCTCATAACCAGAACAGGTGTACCAAATCTAATTTCCTGAACCAATCGAAACACTTCTTCTCCATCCATGCGAGGCATCGTTAGATCAAGCAACACTGCGGAAAAGCGTTTCGGCGTGGCACGAAACTTCTCGATTCCCTCCTCACCATCAGCCGCCACCACAACGTCAAACCCAGAACCAGTTAATATCTTCTGTGCCACCCGCCGAACCGTCTCCTCGTCATCGACCACCAGGATCGTACCCGTATTCCTAGCCGCGACCACCGCACTCATAACCGGGGCCGGCGGCGTAGCCGACTGCTCCAGCGCCTGGAAAAGCACTCTGAAGGCCGTTCCCTTTCCTGGCTCACTACAAACATGAATCGCACCCTTATGTCCGCGCACAATTCCAAGCACGGCCGCCAGACCAAGCCCGCGACCGGTGAATTTGGTGGTAAAGAATGGATCGAAAATCTTTGCCTGCGTCGCCGCATCCATGCCGCAACCGTTGTCACTCACCTCGATAAACACATATCGGCCCTCCGCCACCTGATCGTGAAAATACCCCTTGCGCAAATATTCGGCCGTCGCCTGCACCAATCCCGTGCTCACCGTGATCGTGCCTCCCTTTTCAGCCAGCGCCTCCGAAGCGTTTAACACGAGATTCATCAGAATCTGGCGGACCTGTGAGCCATCACCCTGAAACGCCGGCAATCCAGCTTCCAGCTGAAGTTGCAAACTCGCCTTTCGCGCAAGCGATACCTCAAGCAAGCCGACCGTATCACGAACCAACTGACTCATACTAAGCGGCTGGATGACAAAACGGCCGCGTCCCGCATACGCGAGCATCTGCTTGCACAGGTCGGCTGCGCGTAGCGTCGCCTGCTCCAAATTATCGAGCGACGCACGCACCGCCGCATGGCCCGGCGGCAGATCAAGCCGCGCCAAGCTCGAATTGCCGAGAATCCCGGTCAGCAAATTATTGAAATCATGGGCAATGCCACCTGCCAGCACGCCCAGGCTTTCCAGTTTTTGCGTTTCCTGCAACCGGCGCTCGACCGCGAGACGATCTTGTGCGGCAAGTTTCTGCGCTGTTATATCCTGCAAGGTGATCACCGCTCCACGGGCCTTACCCTCAGCGTCACGCAACGGCACCGCGCTCGCAATCACCTGAAACTCCCGGGCATCCTGGTGGATTATGCGTAGTTCGGCATCAAGCACCGGCCGGTTTTCGACCAGAGCACGCCGCAAGGGAAACTCTTCGTGCGCAAGTTCGCGCTCACCTTGAAACACCCTGAAGCACGCCGGAACCTCAAACGGTGGCGCGGAAAGAGAAACTTTCCGATGCGCAAGAATACCGGTCAGCCGGGCATACGCCTCATTCGAGCGCAATTCCGTCGTCTGCACGTCCTGCGCAATCGCAATACCCACCGGTAAAAGATCGAGCAACGCCTGCAATTCCGTCAGCCGCAGCCGGAGTGATTCGTTAAGCCGACGCACCTCCGCCTCGGCCTCCTCACGCTGACGCACCTCTTCTTCCAGCCGCGCCTTGCTTGTACTCAGATCCGCCGTGCGCGCTTGCACACGGCACTCCAACTCTTCGTTCAATTTTCGCAACGCATCCGGACTGGGCAGTTGCAGCGCCACCGGGAAAACCCGAACCAAGGCCCATGCCGCCAACAATGAGACGAACGCCGTCACCGCCTTTATCCAGCCCGAAACCCAGTAAAGCGGCTGCCAAACCGTCACGATCTCCATCACATGGGTAACTCCACACGCAACTATAAACGCCCCAAACAGCCAAAACAAAGGCCGAAACGGAATGTCAGGTCTGCGCCGCAAAAGATGCGCCACCACCAACGCGATTGCGAAATATGCCGCCGCAATCAGACCATCCGACACCACCTGCAAAACGATCAAATCCGTACACCAAAAATAGCAATGCCCATGAGGCATAAAATCGATGACACCAAGAAAATTGAAGCATCCAGACATCGTGCAAGCAGGATGCCTTCAGTGTAGGCGAACACGACGACGCTGCAAGCGACGGAAACCGTTTAGCGAAAACCACAAATGCGCTCCGGCAAATGAGTTAAAATCGCCAAATCCTCAAACGCCCATTCTCAGCGGAATTCAACTAGCTCCACGTCAAAGACCAGCGTCGCCCGCGGAGGAATCGGTGGCCGGCTCACGTCGCCATACCCCAACCAATACGGCACAACCAAAGTCCGTCTCTCACCTTTGTGCATCGACAAAAACGCCTCATCCCAACCCTTGATCACCTTGCCAATACCCACGGTGAACTTGATCGGGGCCTTCCGGTCCGCACTGCTGTCGAACTTCATGCCATCGAGAAAACGTCCTTCGTAATTAACTGTCACCAAATCACCCAGCCTGGGTGTCGGTCCGTCCTCGCCCGGGGTCCGTACGATATAAAGCAGACCCGATGTCGTTTTATGCGCACCAGGAAACTTCTCAGCAATCTCCGCCTCGTCCGCAGCGCTCCACTGCGGCATCGATTTATTCAACGCCACCCGCATCGCGCTGTTGATCGGCCGCCCCGGATTCTGACGCGCCAACAGGCCCGCGCGAACCACGATCGCCACGGTTCCAAGAAGCGCCCCGAAGAGGAGAAGAACAAAAAAGTTTCTCATGTGAAAAATTGCACCTCACAGAAAGGGCTCGTTTTGCCCCGAAGGTCAACTCACCCGCATCCGCCAAACCTTAAACCCCACCAAATCGAAAAAGAACCTGCCAATTTTCAACCTTACTGATTGCGCACCCCGCACACAGCCGCCAACTTATCGGGGCATGGGACGCCAATGGCTTCACGCAAAACGCGCGATCGTTAACCTCAAAAAAGGTCAAACGGTCGGCAAAATCGTCAAAGAAATCACTGTGGCCGCCAAACTTGGCGGTCCGGACCAAGCCGCCAACGCGCGTCTCTTCGCCGCCGTTGAAAAGGCCCGAAAACAAAGCGTCACCCGTGATGCCATCGAACGCGCCATCCGAAAAGGCGCAGGCATTGGTGATGACAAACTGATGCTCGAACACATCGTCTTCGAGGGCTACGCGCCGCACAAAGTGCCCGTCATCGTCGAAGTCATGACCGACAACCACCAGCGCACCGCACCCGAAATGCGCCTGCTCTTCCGACGCGGCGTGCTCGGTAGTGGCGGTAGCAACAAGTTCTTGTTCGACCACCTCGGCATTGTCGAAGCTCATCAGGCCGACACCAAGTCCGATCTGGAATCCGTGGCGATCGAAGCCGGTGCCAACGAATTCGAGGCCCTCACCCACGACCAAAACGACGACATTCCTGCGGACCATGTTGGCATCCGCCTGCTAACCGACCGCACCGCGGTTCACGCCGTCTCCGTATGGCTGAGAGAACACGGCTGGGCAGTGATCACAAGCGAACTAGGTTACGTCGCCAAAACCTTCCCTGAACTCAACGATGCCGACCGAGAAGACGTCGGCAACTTCCTGCAAGCCCTCGAAGATCACGATGACGTTCAACGCGTCTGGGCCGCAGTAAAGTAAGCCTGCTTAAAACTGAAACACTTCCGAGGTAGGGCGGACTATCCTTAGTCCGCCGTCCTCGTGCTAAGTCCAAGGGGCGCGTTAAGAATAACGCGCCCTACCGTCGGACTGTTTTTCACTCAAATACTGCTCAAGCCAAGAACGAGCAGATGTATTCGCACAGGCCGCTCGCGACTTCGATCGAAAAACCGCTCTTGCCGGGAACGTCGAAGAACTCGCCCGCGTTGTAAGTTTTGACCGCTGTCTGTCCGTCGAGCGTGACCTTACACGAACCAGCAACAATCTCCATACGCTCCGGAGCACCGGTGCCGAAATGGTACGAACCGGGATAAATCAACCCGAGGGTCTTCTTGCTGCCATCAGCAAAGATGACGGAGTGACTGACGACTTTGCCGTCAAAATATACGTTGGCCTTCGTGACGACGGTCACGCCGGCAAATTGAGTGGGAAGATTGGCCATGGTTGAAATTTCATCGCAGCCCGCACGCGCGGCAGCAAGCAGAACGTTAAAACAAAAAAGCCAGCCGTCCGAAGACGACTGGCTTTGAATCTGAAGAGAGAAACCTAAACTAGCTTAGAACGAGCCCTTCACGCCTAGGGTGATGCTCGCGCCGTAGTTACCATTGCGAGTCGTGAAGGCAGTGCGTTCGGCATAATTGGTCTTAGCCGAATTGAAGATATTGTTCACGCTGGCGAACAAGGTCGCATAGCGGCTCAACTGATATTCGCCGCTGGGGCTGATCACCCACCGTTGCATCTGGTAGTTGGTTACGTTAGCGTTAACTGCATTCGTGATCGGCGTAAACGAGCCATCGGGATTGAGCGTCATGCCTGAGAGGCTATTACCGGTAAGACGTTTATCGGTCCACGTGGCGGCAACCTGTGCCTTAAACTTTCCGGCTTTGTAGCGGAGGATGAAGTTACCTTGATTCATCGCCATGCCGTCGCCCGCGTTCGGAACAAGAGCCCAGAGACGCTTTTCCTTGGGCTCGTAATGGCTATAATTAACCGTGACGCCTAAACCGTTTAGCACGCTCGGCAGGAACGAAAGCTCCTGGCTGTAAGCAAGCTCATAGCCCCACATGGACGTTTTTGGCCCATTGATCGTGGAAGTAAACGTGCTATTGCCGTCGTTAAAGACCGCTGAACTATATCCTGCTTCACGAATCTGATCTTGGATGTCTTGCGGAGCAGAACCGAGCGTCGCTTTCGGCGTCGAGATTTGAATATTGGTAATATCTTTATAGAAGACAGAAGCCGACAGAAGACCGACAGGCTCGAAATAATATTCAACCGAGATATCTCCGTTATTGGCTGTCTCAGGCTTCAAACGCGTATTGTTAACACTGAAGGCATAAGTGCCATCGTTGTTATCAACTGCATTCAAACCACCCACCACATTCTGGAAATCAGGCCGCAGGAGTGATTTGTAGTAAGCAGCACGTACAATGAACTTCTTCGAGAGTTCATAACGCGCTTGGACCACGGGGAGCGCGTTGGAGTACGATTTATCGCGCATGACACGACTGCCATAGCGATAATAGATATAGCCAGCAGTATTGGTCAAAGTCGCATTCTTGGCCGCTTTCGAGCCTGCAATACCCGTCGTGCCCGCGGTGAGCGTGGTGATATCGACGCCCAGCGCGGTCAACGTATTGTCAATACCCTGGTCATCATATCCCTTGCCTTGAGATTCGGTTCTTTCGAAACGCAACCCTGCAACCACGCTGAGTTTTCTCACCGGCTTAACAGTCGCCATGGCATAAGCAGCCTGAATCGTTTCTTTAATATCAACGTCATTCTGGAGCTTATTCCGCAGATTGTTCTGCCATTGTGCCGCGAACGGGCCGTTCGCAACCGTTGAGTAAGGATCGGTATTACCATAGGACTGGAATAGATTATACAAAGCCCACTTGTCAGCAGCCGGAGCCCGAGCTGTGCGACCATTAATATCTGTAACCGTACCGACTTTGCTGCCGTACGGATCCCGGTAATTTTGAAGATTAATTGCCGTGGCTGTTTGTGCGCCGGTGGTGAGGGTCATGGTCCATTTCATCTGCAACGTATGAACGTCACGCACTTCAAGCGATTCAGATAGACCGACTTTGAAGGTTGTAGGAATCTTCCAATCAGGGTAAGCGATTTCGGTATCGACCTTGCCTGACCAAGTTTGGGCCTTCGAGTTACGGCTCGTCTGTTCAACCGAACCACCCGTGTTATAATTACCCAGATCAAAAACACTGCCTTGGTTGCTCAGCGTGGCACCACTGCCAGTGCTCAGTTGCGAAATCTGTACGTTGTCCGCACCTAGACGGTCATATTTCCAGCTCACCTTCTGCATATCTGCCTGAACCAGTGAGAAGAACCCATCCTGGCCCGAGGTGTAGGCGGTTTTACCAATCGAATACATTCCCAAGACATCGACTTTAATATTGTCATGTTTCCAGCTGGCGACGGGACTAATATTAAACGTGCCACCACTCTTGCGCTGATTACTGCCAAGAACACGGGCATAAGAATTTGTCGCCGTTCCGAGACTGGTTGCAGACGTACCAGAACGATTGATAATTCCCTGAGCTGTTGGCGTGTCCTGAAGCGTGCCAGTTGAGTCGTCCGCCGCATTGTATGCACTATAGGTGTTCAAACCCGTAGTATTAGCATTCACCAACCAATTTCTGTTATAGAACTCCGAACGATAGTAGCCGTAGTTAGTATGCAGCGAAAGTTTTAGGTCGTCCGACACCTTATAGTCGAGATTCAACAACAACGAATCACGCCATGTGGGCTTCAATCCATCCTGGAAATTCCAAGTGCTGATGAGCGGCATTTCGACAACATTGTTATTTGGATTCATATCCCAAACCTGGGTACCGATCGTGACACGCTGGTCTGCGAATGCACCCGAATGGGCAGCGGAGAACACCATGCCGAGTTTGCCATCGAGGAAGGTATCAACCCATTCAAACTTGCCACCGAACATGGCCTTGGAGTGCTCCTGATTATCCCAGCCCGGCGATTTGCCAAAGGAACCATACCATTGGTTAAAATTGGTGCTGCCTTGGTACTTGATCGAACGACCCTTTTGATTGAAGGCGCTCTTGCTGATTGCATTGACGTTACCGGCCAAATTCAAACCCATCATGTCAGGCGTAGGAGTCTTGGTCGTTTCAACGACGTCCAAAGCGGCCATCGAGAGCTGTTCGAGTTCGGTATAACGACCCTGGCCTGTCGCGCTCAAATTATTCGAACCTGAGTTGGCGATCGGAAGACCGTCCAACGTCGTGGTGGTGTACTTCGGGGGGAGACCGCGAATACGGGTCGAGCGTACATCGTTATCAACGTAGTCGACGCTCACACCAGGGAGCAGCTTGAGGAATTCACCGACGTTGCCTTCAGCCACGTCACCAAATGCATCTGCGGCAACGATGGTCTTCAAATTCATGGCCACGCGCTGTTGCACAATGGCTTTCGAATTACCTTCGCGGGCGCTCGCTACTTTAAATTCACCTAACTTAATGACTTCACCGAGCGACGAGCTAGTCATGCTGATGTCCTGCTGCACAGAACCTGTTGCGGGAACCACCACGGTGACATCCTGCACATCGAGGCCGGTGTACGATGCGGAGAGCTTGACCTCGCCGGGAGGGAGATTGGTCAGCGTGTAAACGCCGCCATCTTCCGTGATCGTGCTCTTTTCCGAACCGACGACCTGGACCGTGGCGTATTTCAAATATTCGCCCGTCGCTTGGTTCATGACGCGACCGGTGACGGTAGCCGTTTGCGCTTGGGCCGTCATGGCCAAAGCGGCAAACCCGATAATAGCTAACAGCCATCCAGTGAGACGGCGAGATATGGACGGGCGTTGCCCGCCCACGGTGTGGGTGTAGTTGTAGTTCATTTCAGGAATCAGGGGAGTTGGGCTTGAAGCAGAGCATTCAGCGGGTGACCGAATACAGAGTGGTGGTCTCTATGTAGCGTATAACCAATAGGATAATAGAATCAAATCCTACGATGTAACGCAGCGAAGAATAAGGCAGTTGGTTAAAAACAAGTCAATAGCATTTACGGACACCTGTAATAGTTTAGGTTGGTAAGTTTTCCAGCCTCCCTTCAAATCCTTTGCTCCGACTATAATTCGCTCCCCGATCGCTTCATAATCAACGGCATAGCGCTCTTGCGGTCCACCACTCCCTCTCGTTGGCGATCCGCGCGCAACCTTGGATCATAAACTCTCGACGACTGCACATTGAGGACGATGTTTTCCGTCGTTTCTAAACCATGAAATTGAACTAAAACGGGCAAACGAGACCGAAAACAAATCTATTAGACCGGACTACGCTACAAAGACGAAGTCTCAGGATTTTTTAGAATTCCTATTGAGGTGGAGCGAGCAGCCATGCACGCTGCAAAAGTTCTTTGGATTTTTTGTGGGCCTATAGCTCAACGGTTAGAGCAGAGGACTTGAAGTATCGGGTCGCTGGCGGAGAAATCCACCAGTTGTCAGGTGTAAATTCGGTGAACGGCCTGCCCGCAAGGGCGACCCAACGCCGAGCCAAGCGTGTATCTGTTTTCTAGATACATGAAGGTGTAGAGACCATAATCACCCATCTAAACCGGCAACGGCATGATGAAGGCA
>JAYTWC010000457.1:0-8276 GCA_043743635.1 Verrucomicrobiota bacterium
AAAGGTGCGGGCTTCGGACTCGGCTTGACCTTTTTAGGATTTATTTTCTACCCAATTCTCGGTTTCGGTGACGCAGAGTACCAAGCCCAACCGGCACAAGCGTAAGAGTCCCGTGCGTCAACAAGTCGCAACGACAACCTATCTTATCTGGTCTTAAACACGATACCCCTCCCGTCAGACAGAGCCGCCTTTCGAGGCGGTTTTTTTGCGCCCTTCGCATCCCGATGCCGAAAGCAAACAGTGCTTCAAAACACTCTCGCGCAACTCCGCCCAAAATGGACCTATTAAAATGCGCATTACTTCGCCTCAACACCGTTCGTCTTGCATAACTCCTCACCGCCGGGCAAGTGAGAGCCCCGCACCGCGCATCCATGTCACGCCTCAACTTCACACTCGAAAAAGAATCTCCCGGCTCCAAAGCCCGTGCAGCGCGCTTCCAGACCGCGCACGGCGAGGTACGCACCCCCGTCTTCATGCCCGTCGGCACGCAGGCCACCGTCAAGAACATGACGGTCGAAAGCCTCAAAACCCTCGACGCCCAGGTCCTGCTTGCCAACACCTACCACCTGCTGCTCCGCCCCGGCCCGGAGGTTTTCAAGAAATTTGGCGGTATTCACAGGTTCATGAACTGGGACCGGCCCGTGCTCACCGACTCCGGCGGCTTCCAGATTTTCTCCCTGCCAGAGTCCCGCGTCATGACGGAAGCCGGCGCCCAATTCCGCAGCTACGTGGACGGCGACCTCCATTTTCTCTCGCCCGAATCCAGCATCGAGATGCAACGAACCATCGGCAGCGACATCATGATGGTGCTCGACCAGTGCATCCCCTCCACCGCTTCGCACGAACAAACCGAAGCCGCCATGCACCTCACCCACCGCTGGGCCGAACGCTCCCTGCGCGCACGCGGCGACTCGCCCCAGGCCCTCTTCGGCATCGTGCAAGGCGCCTGCCACGCCGACCTCCGCAAACGCAGCGCTGAGTTTCTTCGTGCCCTGCCCTTCGACGGCCTCGCCATCGGCGGCCTCGCCGTCGGCGAAACCCATGAGCAACGCTACGCCTTTGCCGACCTAACCACCAACCATCTGCCCAAAGACCTCCCGCGCTACCTCATGGGCGTCGGCACGCCGATCGACATCCTCGAAGCCGTGCACCGCGGCGTGGACATGTTCGACTGCATCATCCCAACCCAGCTCGCCCAACGCGGCACCGCCTTCACCTCCCACGGCCGCCTCCACTGTCGGCGCTCGGTCTATAAATTCGCCGAAGAACCACTCGACACCGCCTGCAATTGTTCCACCTGTCGTGATCACCCGCGCGCCTACGTCCACCACCTGATCAAGGCCGACGAAACCCTCGGTTGGCAACTGCTCGCCATCCACAACATCGCGTTTTACCAGCGCCTCATGGCCGAGATGCGCGCCGCCATCCTCGCCGGCGAATTCCTAGACTACTACAACCGCCAACGCCCCGAACTTGGCCGCACCGACGAGGACAACCCGGCCGTCCACCCTGCGCCCGCCCGCGTCAAACGCCAGCCGCAGCTCGGCGACTACGAGATCCACCTTTCTCCGCAGGGCTTTAACAGCATTCGCCAGCTCAGCTCCGGCGAGGTCATGCACTCCGTCTCCGCTCCCGAGGAAGAAGCCAACCGTCTCTATATCGAGCAATCCCGCCTTGCCGCCCGCCTGCACCGCCGCGACGAAAACGACACGCAACCGCTCGTCATCTGGGACGTCGGCCTCGGCGCCGCCTCCAACGCCATGGCCGCGCTCCACTGTGCCGAACACGAACTATCCGCCACCGCCAGCAACCCGGCCGCGCTGCGTCCGCTGCACATCGTCAGCTTCGAACGCGACCTCGACCCGCTCAAACTCGCCGCCCGCCACGCCGCCCGCTTCCCGCATCTTCGCCACGGCGCGCCCCACGATCTCCTCAAAAATAAGGTCTGGTACCATGCGTCTGGCCTCATCGACTGGCGCTTGTTCCACGGCGATTTCCTCGAATTTCTCGAAGCCGCACCGCCGCCCGACCTGATTTTCTACGATCCCTTTTCCGCCAAAACCGACGCACCGCTCTGGCAAACCGACGTCTTCGCACGCATCCACCGCCACTGCCAGCCGCGCCCGGCCGAGCTCTTCACCTACTCCGCCAGCACCGCCGTCCGCGTCGCACTCCTCAGCGCCGGTTTCACCGTCGCCGAAGGCATCGGCACCGGCCCGAAAGCCACCACAACCGTCGCCTACACCCAATTCCCCAACCCCAACGAAACATCCGACGCACCCCGCCTCCTCGGCGCCGAATGGCTCGCCCGCTGGCGCCGCAGCGACTCAAAGCACCCGCCCGGCCTGACCACCGAACAAATCGCATCCGCAATCCTCCGCATCGAAACCCATCCGCAGTTTTCGCCCGCGCCAAATCCTCCAGCCTAAATCCGCAGCGCACGCTTGAGCTCCCTGCTCCTGCGTGCTCGTCTACCCACCAACCCATTCTTCACCGTGGCCAAAATCGAAATTCCCGCCTCCCTCAAAGCCGACATGCCGCAAACCTTGCTCGGCCGCATCATGAGCGCCACGCCGATCGTCATGACCGTGGTTGCCACCATGCTCGCCGGTCTCGCCTCCAGCGAAATGACCAAGGCCCAATACGACCGCTCACTCGCCGCACAACAGCAGTCGAAGGCTGGCGACCAGTGGAGTTTCTTTCAAGCCAAACGCCTTCGCTCCGCTCTCCAACGCAATACGCTCGACCTGCTGCAAGCCTCCAACGACATCCATCCACTCGATATCGCCGCGCTGACCCAACCAAGCACTCCGTCCGACGGCACACAGAAAATAGTTGCCCTTCTCGCCACCGAGCCCGGCCAGGACGCCTTCGCCCTCCTGCAAAAAAGCGAACTACCCACCACACCTAACGCGACGCCCGTCGCCCCCGAAGTCACCGCTGCCCTCCGCGCCATCGAAGACCTCAAACCAGACGCCGAGATCGCTGACCGTCTAGCTCAGATTAGCCATAAACTGCTGACCGAAACGATCGTCTCCGCCAAAGAGCGCACCGATGAATTCGACGCCGCCACCAAGCCCGTCAACCAAGTCATCGATGCCACCGAGGCCGCACTCCAGTCGCAACCTGCCAGCCCCGCCAAACGCGATTTCACCGCCGCCCGCCTGCGCTTCGCCGCGCTTCGCTACGACCACGAAGCCCGGCTCAACCAAGCCATCGCCAGCCTCTACGAACTCCAGGTGCGCAAAAACAACATCAGTGCCGAACGCCACCACGGCCGAAGCCAGCGCTTCTTCTACGGAATGCTCGGCGCGCAACTGGCCGTAATTATTTCCACGTTCTCCATCGCCGCTCGCCAGCGAAATCTCCTCTGGATCCTCGCCGCCGCCGCCGGTGTCACTGCCCTGCTCTTCGCCGGCTGGGTTTATTTGTACGTCTGACCACCACCGTCGGCAGCCCTAAACCGGGCAGATTTTTCGCAGCCCGAAAAAGCCGAACCAATTCTTACTTCGCAGGGCCGACGCCTTCAGACGTCTGCACCACGCGCTGAATCGTGCCATCCGGATTGTAGTTCAAATATTCCACACACACCGAGCGCCGAAAGCTGCCGCCCTGAGGAGTGCCGCCGTTGTGGTAGATGAAATACGAACGGCCCTTGTACTCGATGATCGCCTGATGGTTCGTGTTACAATTGCCCGCAAGTTCCGTGATGATGCCTCGATAGGTCCACGGACCGGTGATCTTCTCCGCCGTCGCATAAGCAGTCTTCTCGGGAAACTCCGTGGCATATGAAAGGTAATAGAGCTTGCCGTGTTTGTGAATCCACGGCGCCTCGGTAAATTTAGGAAGATCAACTCGTTCAATCGGCCCGTCCATCTCAATCATGTTTTCCTTCAACTTCACGTATTTGCATTTTTGGTTACCCCAAAATAGATACGCCTGGCCGTCGTCATCGATGAAAACCGTCGGATCAATATCGTCCCAGAAAATCGAGACATCGGTCGTCATATCATTCGTGATAAGGGCCGAACCTCGCGCGTCCTTGAACGGCCCGGTCGGACTATCCGACACGCCCACGCCAATCGAAAAACCCGGAATTTTTCCGTGATACATCGGTGCGTACCAATAAAATTTTTTGTTACGCTCGATGACCTGACCCGCCCACGCGTCTGATTTCGCCCAGGCGAAATCCGTCACTTTCATCGGCGTGCCTTCCTGCTTCCAATTGACCATGTCGGTTGTGGAAAAACAGACCCAGTCCTTCATCACGTAACCAACATGATCGGGCGGCGCTTCATCATGCCCCGCGTAGAGATAAACTTTCCCCTCATAAACCAGCGCGGCCGGATCAGCCGTCAACGGATCCAAGATCGCCGGATTTGTCGCGTGCACTTTCTGCACGCCCATCGCCACCGCACCGACCATTGCCCACGCCAACGTTAAACGAGAGAGGTAGTTTCGCATGGGCTGGTACGTAGACCCGCCCGATGCCGAGGCAAAACATCACTTACTTCACAGTAATATCCACAGCCGACCGCACAGCTGCGTCACAATAATAACCTGTTTCTATTCTCCTAGAACGTATGAATTAAAACTATAGCCGCTTTGGGAGGGCGGGGCGCTGTCCCCGCCGATCGGCGCCGACAGCGCTCCATCGGAGGAACGATTCATATTTGAGGCTACCGTTCTATTTAAAATGCTCTAATCCACAAGATATGAAACTCACCAAACCAAGAAAATATCGACAAACTCCGTTCCTGAGTTCCAGCCTTCCAGATTAATCTTCTTTCTTCTTCGCCTTCAGACTTTCCTGGATCACCGCGAGAATATCATCACGCCCGGCTTTGGTTTTTGCAGAGCACAAAATCGCGCCCGGCAATTCCTCACCCCAAAACGCTGAAAGCGCTTTCTTAAATGCAGCGACATTTTTCTCCGACGACGTCGTCGATTGCCGATCCGCCTTCGTGAAAACCAATACAAACGGCACCCCTGCATTGCCGATCCATTGCACAAACTCTAAATCAATCGGCTGCGGCGGCAGATTCGAATCGATCAACACAAACGTACAGCGTAGATTCTCTCGTTGCTCCAGATAATCCGCCACCGCGTCATTGAAACCCACGCGGTTCGTCTGCGTCGTCTTTGCAAAACCATAA
The DNA here is from genome assembly GCA_043743635.1 of Verrucomicrobiota bacterium. Classification (GTDB taxonomy): domain Bacteria; phylum Verrucomicrobiota; class Verrucomicrobiia; order Opitutales; family Opitutaceae; genus JADKHC01. The sequence goes on from JAYTWC010000457.1 coordinate 5,157, forward strand.
CCAGGCAAATCCACCAAACACCACGTACCGTTGATAATAAAATAATTGATCAACCGCGTCTTGCCTGGCTCGCCTGAAACCTTCGCCAGCGCCCGACGCTCCGCGAGCATATTGATCAGCGACGACTTGCCGACATTTGAACGTCCGATGAACGCGTACTCAGGCCGGTTCCAATTCGGACAGCCCTTCACATCAGGTGTGCTCCGATCAAATTCTGCCGATATGATTTTCATGCGTCAAAGTGAAGTGCCACCAAATCTCACCCGGCGCAAGGTAACACATCGCTTCAAAATCAAACCGAGGCGCGGTGCCCACACCGCACATTGACCGTTCGCCTTTAACAGCGAAAGAATTACTCCTACGACCTCGTCGCCAGCGTGAATTTCTGCAGGCCCAGCTTCCGGCACATATTCATGACCTTGGTGACCGATTCCCATGAGGCCTTCTCGTTGGCCACGACATAAATCGCGCGCTGTTTATTTTCCTTCGCGATCGCACTCAGCTTTTCCTTCAACGCTTCCTCACTCACGACCACCTTGTCGATCACGACCTCGCCATTGGCACGGATATCGATCTCTAACCCGGTGTTCGCATCCGTCCGTGGCGCTGTCGCCAGGTTCGGCATTCCCGCCATCGCCGCCAGTCGTACCTCTCGGCGCCTTTTAACTTCCCCCGCGACTTCCTCCAGACGAGCGGCTTCCGCCAAACTTGGCATGGTCGCTATTGAAAAACGGATCTGCGATCGATCAGTTTCACTCACCCGGCGGCTCGACTGAAACATCATGCACCGAATCTCGTCGCCTTCTTTATAGCGGGCGTCGCCTGCTTTTAACCCCTCCGGCGCCACGACCACTTCATGACCTTTCCAGTCCACCACGTAGGAAACATATTCGTTTTCGCCTTCTTGAAAGGAGTAAACCTTGAGCACCTTGGTCACGAACGTCTCTGTGATCGTCCGCGATTCCGGCGTGTATTTCGGCGCCTCGTCAGCACGTAACAAAACCGCGCCAAAGACACAAAATAGGGAAAGAATTCTGATGGTTTTCATAAAGATGGTTCCTGAACGGTTCTTCTACAGCTCTCAACTGATCATTCGCTACAATTTCATGGTTTTAAAGATTACATTTAACCAATGAACCCTGCGCGCCGTTTTTCAAAACACACCGAATTGGGATTACCCACGTACTCACCATAAGCAGCCATGCTGGCGTAACCAAGCTTTTGATATAAGGCGATAGCTTCAGGCTGCTGTATCCCGGTTTCCAATACACACGTCGTAAACCCACGCCTCCAGGCTTCCTCCTCAAGGTGACTCAGAATAGCCTTCGCGTAGCCACGTCCACGACAACCCAAAGCGACGTAGATTCTTTTGATTTCGACCGTAGCGGTGTTCACCGGCCGAAAGGCTCCACAGGCCAACGCCGAAGCGTCACTCGTCTCCCGTAAAACAACAAAATAGCCTCCCGATTTCCTGAACTCGGCCACATCGATACCGTGTGGCACCTGCCCTGGGTATCGCTGCAACAAGTCGCCGTCCAACTCAGAAATCAAACGTCGCGCTTCCGGCTGATCAGGATCTAGTGCTTCGATCTGCATCGGGAGCCAACGTCAGGGACGAGCTAACGGAACCGTTGGTTCTAGCGGGTTAGGCAGGTTCGGCTCTGCACCGTCGTCTAGCGCGAGATCATATCGGATCTGCCGACCACCATTCCAGCGCGCCCTTTCGCAAGAAAATCCAAGCCTGCGGTAGATCTTTTGCGATGGTTCATTCCCCTCGTTCGTGTCGAGCGATATTGCGCTGCACCCCATCGCCCTCGCCTCTTGAGTCGCAGCCTCGACGAGTAAACGGCCGACCCCACATTCACGAAAACCCTCAAGCACAAATAGATCTTCGAGAACTGCCGCGCTCGAGGTCGACCACGCACTGAAACTCGTCTGAAACGTGGCGTAGCCCGCTGCACGCTCATCGAGAAATGCGATCAACACACGCGCGCTATTCCGCTGAAGCACTTGGCGCAGCGCCTCGCGAAATTCTCCACGCGTCGGCCGCTGCTTTTGTAAGCTTTCGCGAAAGGCACAATGCATGTCCACTAAGGCATCAACGTCGTCTATGGTCGCGATTCGAATATGCATGAAGTGTATATTACGCCCAGCATTATACATCTGCCGCGCCTGCGTCCATCGCCGAGCGTGCGTCAGCACAATCCGTAACGGATTTTATTGTAGGCAATGGCTGGTTTTGCTCCGGTCTCAAAAGCTTTCGATACACGGACTGCGTTTTCGAGACGGCAAAGCCGAGCGCAGGATAGAAGATATGACTCTCAACGCGCTTCATGTTACTTCGCACCACGACGGCTTCTGCGCCAATCTCCACGGCCCAACGTTCAGCTCTCTGGACCAGACTTCGCCCAATACCACAACGCCGGGATTTCTCATGGACGATAAGCCCAATAATTTCGGCCCTAAAACCAGATTCCAAAGCCATGGACGCGTGTGCTTGCAGCCAGCCTACGATTTCTTCCTTAAAAACCGCAACAATCACGAGGTGCTCTTGACGACTCGATGTCTTCTCAAGCCGATAGAAAATAGTTTCGGCATCGGCAGCATAGCCGAGCAGACTTGTGAGCCGTGCGATGTCCGCTGCATCAGAAAAAACTGCGTCGCGAATGGTCATGTTCTCTTTGATCAACGTTAGATAGGCGTTAGCACTAGTTCTGGTCGGCTCCATGATTTCAGTCTAGGCGTCTAGCAAATCATCGGTTTGGAAAAACTGCTCGGCGCGACGGACGTGAAGAATGACGACGCTTTCCTTTTCGAGTCGATAATACAACCAACATGGCTTGATCCAAACCTGACGATAGTTTTCGTGAGGAAATTCAGGTATCGGCCGACCCAATCTTAAAAACGACTTAAGATTATCTGTGGCGGAAAAAACACGGTGCGCGACGGCTTCCGCCGCTAAAGACTTATCCAGCCCGATAAACTCGACGATAGCCTCGAGCTGCGCCAACGCAGGTTCGGTCCAAATCACTTCAGCCATTTTGAAAAGCGCCGCTTTGCCTGAGTCTGCGAGACGGTGCGGCCACCTCGAACCGCTTCTTCTCCAAGCGCGATACCTTC
>JAYTWC010000458.1:0-2080 GCA_043743635.1 Verrucomicrobiota bacterium
CTCACCCGCGCCGTCAGTGACGCCGTCAGCGTTCCCGTAATTGCCAGCGGCGGCGCCGGCAAAATGGAACATTTTGCCGAGGTGCTCGACGAAGGCCGCGCCAGCGCCGTTCTCGCTGCCAGCCTCTTTCACTTCGGTACGTTCACGATCCCGCAAGTAAAAGACTACCTCGCCAGCCACCACGTTCCTGTTCGTCGTTAACAGGTAAGGCAAGTTCTCTCACCCGGCGTGTTCGCCCCTTTAAAAGAATAAGGGCGGACCGCCTACCCCTAAGCGGTCCGCCCATCATTTTCTGTGTTACCCCATGATCACCCGCTAAGCGGGCGATCGAAGATGATAATGCAAGCCCCATGCCAAATACTCCAGCTTTTCGATTTTACATGGAAAAACTAGAGCTTCCTTGGATCGCTCGCCAATTGGGGCAACGTGCCCACCAAAATCCTCCGCACCTGTTTCAACGTTTTTCGCAAACCAAGATTATCCGCAGCGATCACCTTCAGACTCCAGCCTCCCCATTCACCACGTAGCTGGCTCAAGCCGACCCAGATGCCAGAACCATGTAACGCCACGATCGCCTCCTGCCAACTCGCAGACGTTTTCAATCGCGGCGACACCATCACCAAATTCGCGAAACACGCGCCCTCGCTCATCCCGGCCAGTTCGGCCAGCGCTTTCAACTCCGGCCCGCTCTGATCAAGCCGTTCGCGCAAGATCAACTCACTGCCCACCCGCAACGTGAACTCCAACCGAAGCTTGTCCCAAGCCCATGTTTCCCCTCGCGCGATGCGACCCGGCATCAGCAGATCGGCAAAGAAAAGTTCACCGCCCGCCGCAACGTCGATCTCCGTCCGCTGCCGATAACGCGAACTGCGATGCAACACCAGCGGTTCCGGCATAAACTCCAACCAGCCGCCCGCGTCCACCGCGAACTGCTGCCGCGACTCAGCTTCACCTTCTTTCATTTGAAACACCCGACTCGCGCTCGGGCTCGTCACCAGCACTGCCGCGCCAGAACCAACTGAAATCGCCATCTCCAGCCGGTCGCCCGCCAGAATGCCCGCCGTCGGGTTTACCACCTGGACGATCAACGCATGCCCATCCCAATACGGTTTGCTCAAGTGAAACGGCGCGTGAAAGGATTGCGCAGCCAAAACCGTCTGCCCGTTTTTCCGCGCCTCAGCGCGAATTGAAAGATGGCCGGAGAATGAACTCATCCAAATCGTCCCTCCTTCTCTTTATCGTTCTCCACTGACGCCGTGACGAAAGAGAACGATAAAGAATAACGAGAAAGATCAATGAGCGGGCTCATTCGTTCACCGTCCCGTTTCCAAACAGCACCTCGCGTTCAATCCAGGCGATGACCTGGTCTAGGTTGTGCTCGCGTTTCAAGTCACAGAAAATAAACGGCCGCGTCCCGCGCTGAACTTTCGCGTCGCGCTCCATGACCGACAAATCCGCGCCCACATACGGAGCGAGATCGATTTTGTTGATAATGAGTAGATCGCTAAACTTGATCGCCGGCCCGCCTTTGCGCGGCATTTTTTCGCCCTCAGCCACGTCGAGCACGTAGATGAACGCATCGACCAGCTCCGGAGAAAACGTCGCGGTGAGATTGTCTCCGCCGCTCTCGACCAGAACCAGTTGTAAATCGGTAAATTTTACCTCCAGGCTGCGCACCGCCTGCTCGTTCATCGTCGTGTCGTCACGAATCGCCGTATGCGGACAACCACCCGTCTCCACGCCGATGATTCGATCCGCCGGGAGCGCGTTCACCTCCTTCAAAAACCGCGCATCTTCCTGCGTGTAGATGTCGTTTGTCACCACGGCCAGACTGTAGCGCTCGCGCAAGCGCTGGCAGATTTTGAGGCAAAGCATCGTTTTGCCAGAGCCCACCGGACCACCGATTCCAATTCGAGGAGGACGTGTCATGTTTCAGGAAATAAATAAACGCGCCGCCGCTGTCTCGTGCCGCGCCGCCGCGATATCGAGCCACGGATTAAACCAGCCGATCTCATCGCCAGGTACAGCCTGCGCAGCCATGAAAATCTCCGGAGCCAGCCCCATCATTTCCGTGAGCAAT
>JAYTWC010000459.1:0-2119 GCA_043743635.1 Verrucomicrobiota bacterium
CGCCTCGTCCCAAAACAACGTATCCATCGTGGTCTGCAACCGCAACGCCCAACGCAGCCAGCGCAACTCAAACGTCGTTTCGTACAAGTCAATCAGCCCCTGAATCAAGAACGCATAATCCTCCGCAAACCCTTCGTTCACGCCCCGCCCTTCGCGATAACAGCGGAAAAGCACGCCGCGTTTCTCATCGTACAATTCCCCCTCAATGAACTCCGCCGCCCGCACCGCCGCCTCCGCATACGCCACGCCCGCCTCACCCAACAGCTGCGCGGCCTTGGCCAGCGCCGAAATCGCCAGGCCGTTCCACGCCGTGATGATCTTGTCGTCCAGATGCGGACGCGGCCGTTTCGCCCGAACCAACCGCAACTTCACCAACGCCGCGACGAGCAAGCTGTTTGCCGCCTCCGGTTCTAGGCCGCATTTCTTCGCCGACACCGCCAGCGACTGACGCTGACGCAGCAAATTCTTACCGCCAAACTCATTATGCGGATCACGATCGGGTCCGATATTACCCGCTTCGGCCACATCAAAATGTTCGCAGACCAACGCCGCCTCGGCGCCCGTGAGCACGGCAGCAATCTCACTCTTCGCCCAGAGGTAAAATGCGCCTTCCACGCGTTCGTGCGCGCCTTGCGCGACCAGGCTGTCAGCATCCTCCGCCGAGTAGAACCCCCCGCCCGGCGCCCGCATCTCACGCAGTAGATAATCCAACGTGTCACGCGCCACCCAAGCATAAACCTCGCGCGCAGTCGCCTGATATGCGTCGAGATAATTGATCACGATCTGCGCCTGATCATAGAGCATCTTTTCAAAATGCGGCACGAACCATTCATCATCGACTGAGTAGCGGTGAAACCCGCCGCCCACGTGATCGCGAATGCCGCCCTGCGCCATCTTTTGCAGCGTCACCTCCGTCATCCGCAGCGCCTCACGGCCCTGCGGCGAGCCCGAACCAGCCCGAGCCGCCAGCCTGAAAAGCAGATCCAGATTCGATGCCCTCGGAAATTTCGGCGCCCCGCCAAAACCTCCCTCGCCCGCGTCGAACGATTCATGAAAGTACTGAAATGCGCGTTGAAACACCCCGCCCGCCGACTCCGCCAACCCAGCGCCGTTCTCGGCACCACCAGAGCGACCGCCAGCGTTTTCCACAAAATGGCTCTGCAAAGCCTCGATCACCCGATTCCCCTCCGCGACGAGCTGCTCCCGATCCTTTTCCCACGCATGCGCCAACGCCCGGAGCACCGTCCCAAAACCATGCCGCCCCTGCCGGTCCTCCGGCGGAAAATAAGTGCCGCCAAAAAACGGTTTCAGCTCCGGCGTCAGCCACGCGCTCAACGGCCACCCACCATGCCCCGTAGCCATCTGCACATAAGCCATGTACACGCGATCCACGTCCGGGCGTTCCTCGCGATCCACCTTGATAGCCACGAAATCCCGGTTCAACAGCTCCGCCAACTCAACGTTTTCGAACGATTCGTGCGCCATCACATGACACCAATGACACGTTGAATAACCAATCGACAAAAAGATCGGCTTTTGCTCCGCCCGAGCCTTCGCAAAAGCCTCCTCGCCCCACGGCAACCAATTCACCGGATTATCAGCATGTTGAAGCAGATACGGCGATTTTTCCTGAGCGAGACGGTTGGGCATACGCACAACCTGTAACAATAATCCGCCATGACGCAAAACGCTCCGCCAGTTCGCGAAAACCGCGCCGATAGCTTCTTTCACTCCCTCTCCTCCTCCAAAAACCCGGGTTGACCACCAGCCGTCCGACCCGCTTAGATGGACCGTTTACATGCTTACGATCGCAGATGTCTCCAAGTCCTACGGCACGCGTGAACTCTTTCACGACGTCTCGCTCTTCATTGCCCGCACCGACCGCCTCGGCCTGATCGGCCCCAACGGCGCCGGCAAATCCACGCTTTTCAACCTCATCCTCGGCGAGGAAAAACCCGACACCGGCACCATCGAATGGGAACGCGGCGCCGACTTCGGCTTCCTCCCTCAGGAAAGCGCGCCCGCCGGCGACGAAACCATTCTCCACATCGCCACCAGCGGCAAAAAACTCGAACCCGACGAAGACGACTACGACATCGACTACACGCTCGAACCTCGC
>JAYTWC010000460.1:0-1560 GCA_043743635.1 Verrucomicrobiota bacterium
TAATTTCAACGCCAACTACGGCCAGCACATGGCCATCATCGCCGCCTTCGAACGCGTGCGCGGCGACGTCATCGTCACCCTCGACGCCGACCTGCAAAATCCACCCGAGGAAATCCCAAAACTCCTCGCCCTCCATGACGTCGGTCACGACTGCATCGGCGGCGCCCGCATCAACCGCCAAGACTCGTTCTTCCGCACCTACGCCTCGAAGGTCATTAACTTCGTCCGAAAGAAAACCACCAACATCGAGATGACCGACCAGGGCTGCATGCTCCGCGCCTACTCGCGCCAGATCGTTGACGCCATCGTGCGTAGTGGCGCCATCAATACATTCATCCCCGCCCTCGCCTACAGCTTCTCGAGCAACCCGACCGAAGTCGGCGTCAAACACGAGGAACGCCACGCTGGCGCGTCGAACTATTCCTTCTACCAACTGATTCGTCTCAACTTCGACCTCATCACCGGCTTTTCGCTCATGCCGCTGCAGTACTTCACGATGTTCGCCGGCCTCAGCTCCCTCGGCAGCTTGATCCTGGTCGTCACGCTCCTCATACGCCGCTTCGCCTTCAATCTCGACCGCGAAACCTCAGGCGTGTTCACCTTGTTCGCCATCGTGTTCTTCCTGCTCAGCGTCGCCATGGTCGGCATCGGCCTGATCGGCGAATACGTCGGTCGTACCTATCAAGTGGTTCGCTCCCGCCAGCGTTATTTCGTAAAAGAAATCTTCGAAACTAAAGCATGAGCCAGCCCCGCATCCTTTTTTTCGGTTACAGCGAAGTCGGCTACGAATGCCTGTCGCTCCTCCTCGAACGTGGCCTCAACTTCGTCGCCCTCATCACCCACGAGGACAACCCCAACGAAAAAATCTGGTTCAAAACGCCCGCCGTCGCCGCCCGCAAAAAGAACATCCCGATCTTCACGCCCGACAACGTCAACACGCCCGAATGGCGCGAACGCATCGCCGCGCTAAAACCCGACTTAATCCTATCCGTTTACTACCGCCACATGATCGGCACCAAGATTCTTGCGCTGCCGCCGCTCGGTGCCTTCAACATGCACGGCTCGCTCCTGCCGAAATACCGCGGCCGCGCTCCCATCAACTGGGCCGTCCTCCACGGCGAACCACGCATTGGCATGACGCTTCACCGCATGGTCAAAGATCCCGACGCTGGTGCCGTCGTTGATCAGGAGGGCGTCGACATCGCTCCGCGCGACACCGCCGAACAAGCCTTCCGCAAGGTCATGCCCTGCGCCCGCCTCGTGCTCGCCCGCCAGATCGACGCACTTCTCGCCGGCACCGCCATAGAAACACCGCAAGACGACTCACAGGCTACCTACTTCACCGGCCGCAAACCCGATGATGGCCGTATCCGCTGGAACACTACGACCCTCCAGATTTTCAACCTCATCCGCGCCGTCACCGATCCGTACCCCGGAGCCTTCACCGACTTCAACGGCGCGCGCCTCATGGTCTGGTGGGCCGAAACCGATACCCCTGCCACAAAAAACCTCCAAGGCAAACCCGGCGAAATCCTTTCCCTCGAGCCTCTCGTCATCGCC
>JAYTWC010000461.1:0-3169 GCA_043743635.1 Verrucomicrobiota bacterium
AGTGCCGCGCCGAGCGACACGCTCAACAAGAGTCCGAAAGTGACCTCGTAGATGGTTGGGCCGTAGAGTGCGCGGTCGAGTCGTCGATTCCTCATGATTTTTGCGGGGTGAAGAAACTCAACATCGCAAAGATCCAAAGTGCAACGCTCCGCTTACGCAGAACTAGGCGGAGGAGACGCTTTTACGTTTTCTTTGCCACCGGCCTTCGTCGCCGGCGTAGACTTATTCTTGTAATCAGTTTGATAGAAACCCGTGCCCTTGAAGATCAATCCGGCCCCGCCGCCGATCTTGCGACGCACTTTGCCTTTCTTTCCGCAGGTACAAACCTTGAGAGGCTCATCTTTCATCGACTGAAAAGTCTCAAAATCTTTTCCGCATTTGAGACAGGAATATTCATAAGTAGGCATGGAAGAGTCGGCGTTATGGGGAGCGGGTCCCGGCTTTACGAGATTCTTCCACGGCCCGGAAAAACGCCGCATAGAAACTCCAGCCACCGGCCAGTGCCACGAAGATCGTAAAAGTCATCAGCGGATAAACAGTTATAATAAAACCCGCCACCGCAAAGGTCGGTATCAAAAAGCGCGCCCGGCTCGACCGAATCATCAAAACCAGCAGCCAAATCCGAAACGCGTCACGATATTCTTCGCGTTTTTGGTATTGGTAAATTCCCGCCGCCGTCAGCGGCATCGCCAACAGCATCGCCGGGACCATCGGCAAATAAACAAACACACCAAACCCGAGAGGACGCAGCGGAATCGTTAGAAGCCAGCCCAACCCGATCGGCACCGCCCCCAGCACCAGAAAAATCACGAACGCTGGAATCCCGTTTACAAACATCCGACGCCAGTCGTCCCACTCGGGAAAATCCAGACTGTCACCACGCCGCGCCCGCGCCACCAACTCATACAAGTAACCAAAAGCAAAAAAATGCGCCACCGGCACCACCATAAGCAACGCACCGATGATGCATTTCAAAAACCAGGTGGGTCCGGAAAAGAGGCGTTTACAAACTTGTTCGATGGTTGGCATTGCAGCGGAGAGGATCTGCCCGAAAGTAGGCCCAGCGCCGATGGACTTCTCAACTCAATTAAACACCTTCGTTGCCCAGACCGAACAGGCTTTGGACAAATTCCTCCCGCCCGCCTCAACCCGCCCGGCCCGAATCCACGAAGCCATGCGATACAGCCTGCAAGCTGGTGGCAAACGCCTGCGCCCCGTCCTCGTACTTTCCGCCGCACGCCTGTTCGACGGCGAGTCGCGCCACGACCCGTTGCCCGCCGCCGTCGCCATCGAATGCGTCCACACGTATTCACTTATCCATGACGACCTGCCGTGCATGGACAACGACGACCTGCGTCGCGGCCGACCCACCGCCCACAAACAATTCGATGAAGCCACCGCCCTACTCGCCGGTGACGCCCTGCTCACTTACGCCTTTGAACTCTTGAGCTGCCATTACCCTGCGGAACTATCGATCGCCCTCGTGCGTGAACTCGCAGTCGCCGCCGGAAGTCGTGAGCTGATCGGCGGACAAATGGAAGACCTCCTCGCCGAAAAATCCACGACCGTCACCGCCGACCAACTCAACTTCATCCATCACAAAAAAACCGCCGCCATGATCGAGGCGGCACTCGCCATGGGCGGATGGATCGGTCAAGCCCGCCCCACAGCCGAACCACTCAATAACCTCCACAGCTTCGGACGCCAGCTCGGACTCGCCTTTCAAATTGTCGACGACATCCTCGATGCCACCTCCGACAGCGCGACCCTCGGCAAAACCCCAGGCAAAGACGCCAAGGCCGGCAAAGCCACCTTCGTTAAGCTCTACGGTCTCGACGGTGCCCGCCTCCACGCCAAGGAGCACACCGACGCAGCGCTCACCGCACTCGCCAAACTCCCCGGCGACACCACATTCCTGCGCCAGCTCGTCGAAACCATGCTCGTGCGCAAGTCCTGATCGGCCCCGTCCGCTTCGCCAGAAAGATTTCGCCTTCCCCCGCCGCGCATCATCTGCATGCAGACGCAACAAACACCGACAGGCGTTATCTTCTCCTCCAAGAAAATTTCGTGCTTGGCCGGAGCGGCGGGATGTTCGTAGTTGGGCGTTTACTTTTCAGAGATGCCGAAACGCAAAACGCCAAAGAACAACGCCGACCAACCTGAGCTGCCGCTTGACCAGACACCGGAGGTCGCGGAGCAGAAGCAAGAGGCCGGAACCGAGGTGGCCGAAGTCGCCTTACCGGTGGCTAGCGATGCAGGCACCAAGGTCGGCAATGGCTTGGAGTCGCCATTGCGAAAGAAATACGAGAAATGGTTTCTCGAATACGCCAGCTACGTCATCCTCGATCGCGCCGTGCCGCACATCGATGACGGATTGAAACCCGTGCAACGCCGCGTGCTCCACACATTGTGGGACATGGACGACGGCCGCTTCCACAAGGTCGCCAACGTCGTCGGTGCCACCATGAAGCTCCACCCGCACGGCGATGCGTCCATCGGCGCCGCCCTCGTCGCGATCGCGCAACGCAGCTGGCTCATCGAGCCGCAAGGCAACTTCGGCAACATCTTCACCGGCGACGAAGCCGCCGCGCCGCGTTACATCGAGGCACGCCTGACGCCTTTCGCCCGCGAAGTTCTTTTCAACCCGAAAACCACAACCTGGCAACAGAGCTACGACGGCCGCAACCGCGAGCCCGTCACGTTGCCCGCGAAATTTCCGATCACACTGCTCGAAGGCGCCGAAGGCATCGCCGTCGGCCTTTCGACAAAAATCCTTCCGCACAATTTCAACGATCTTTGCCGCGCCGCCATTAACCATTTGCAAGGGAAAACATTTCGCATTGTTCCCGATTTCCCGACCGGCGGCATCGCCGACTTCGCCGAATACAACGACGGCGAACGCGGCGGCAAAGTTAAGATCCGCGCCAAAATCGAAACACGCAGCAAATACCTGCTCGCCATCACCGAGCTTCCCTACGGGCTCACCACGGAATCGCTGATCGAATCAATCCTTGCCGCCAACGCGAAGGGCAAAATCAAGATCAAGCACGTCGACGACAACACTGCCGATAAAGTCGAAATCCTCGTCCACCTTCCACAGGGCAGCGATACCGAGCAGATCACTCAACAGCTCTACGTTTTCACGAGTTGCCAGGTAAATCTCTCCCCT
>JAYTWC010000462.1:0-7151 GCA_043743635.1 Verrucomicrobiota bacterium
GTCGTCGCCGTGCTGGAGGCGAGGCCTCCGACAAGTCCGGTCACGGTGATGCCGGCCTGTGCGCCGAGCAGGCGCATGAGAATGTATCCGCCAAAGCCAAGGCCCGAGATGAGCACAACCATTAACCAGATGGAGTACGGGTTGAACGCGCCGTAAGGACCGAGCGCCTGGTTTGGCACGAGCGGCAGGATGACACCGGTGGTCGCGGCAAATTGCAGGGCCGAACGAATGTCCTCGGTAGTGAAGTGCCGCGTCCACGAGTGCAGCGGCTGTTTGTTGCCGAGCGTGACCATGGTGAGAGCGGCCACGACCACGGCCATCTGTTGATGTCCCCAGTTGACCAGTGCGCCGACGAGGCAGGTGAGGAGTGCGGCGACAAAGGTCGTGCTGCCAGGGTGACCATCGCGGCCATCGCGCCAGTGGATCATGATCAGATGTCCGCCGACGAGGGTCAATGCGACGGGTAGGATGGCGGCGTTGTAGTGCTCCGACAGATACGCCGCGAGACAGCCGAGCAGGGCCCAAAGGGTGTAGGTGCGCACGCCGCCGAAATTCATCTCGCCGGGTTTGTCCCTCTGCTCGCTCCACTGACGGATTAAGCCGATGAGTGCGCCCAGACAGGCGCTGCCGACGATGAGGCCGAGTTGAGTGCTCACAACCCCTTACTATCGGCACAAAAGGGAAGTGCAATAGCCGGTATGCCGGTGTGGGGGAGCGTTGGGCCTATTTCGGCACTTCTTTAACTGATCAACATCAGCCGTGGCGGATCGCCGGGTCCGTGCGCCGGTGCGCGATGAATGCACGGAGGAACGGGACAGCCGGGATACTCGATCGCGATGCGCCAGAGATTACCTTGTCCGAACGAAAAAATTCCGGCTTGTGGCGAGGCTGCATAGTGCAAGTCGTAGCAGTGTTCATTTAGGAATTCGCGGAAACCGTCGTCATCTTTGCCGTTGTAGATTTTTAGAAGTTCAGCTCGCGTGGCCGGGATGTCGACGCGCCGCCGGGCTTCTTCGTTGGCCACGCCTTCGCTCGTCGGACCGTGGTAGGTGCAGAGATAAGTATCGGCCTCCATCGTGGCGCTGTCGGCATGGAATGAGAAAACGTCCGTGGCGATGGGGCCTGGTTCTTGGTTGCGGAGGTATCCGTGGACGAGGTTAAGGCTCGGATCGAGATCGTGCTCCCAGAGTAATCGCTGGTCGTCGAGGAGGATGTCGATGGCGGCCCGGCCAGCTGCGCTGACGGGCAGGCTGTTGAGTAGTGCCTCGTCGAGCGTGACGATGTCTGCGTCGCTGCGGCCGAGAAGTTTTACGATCTCATTGAAATCGCCAATCAGCTCGCGTTGCCAGCAAAGCGCGTTGACGCCGTCGGCGAATCGGGTGGTGACGAGTTCGTGGAAACTGTGCACTCGTTTGACGCGAGGATAACCAGGAGGCCGGGGTAACGAAGACATGTGCGAGGAGGAAAGAGTGTTGGAGGGGGGCGCAGCGTTACTGGAATATGAATGGTGACCAATAAGTCGGTACTGACAACATCATGACGTATCAGCTTCGGCGACGTCATGGGCACGGTTGGTTGAGTTTTTATGTCAGGTGCCATACCTTCTCGCTAGCCAACAATTCCCAATCATGGATTCAACGATCGCAGTAGCCATCATTACCGCAGTCGGAGGCATTGCCACCGCCGCCGTCGCTTTGCTTAAAAAATCGAACCATAAAGATGGGCCAATCCGTTTACCGGAGGCATCGCGCGATTTCGTGATCGGTCGTTGGACAGTAGAGCAGACGATCGGCATCGTCAGTGGCGAAGCGCTTCTTTCGACTACGGGTGGGTCGGACATTATTTATGAAGCCGACGGGAAGTTTATCGGGTCGCAGTTTATCGCGGAAAAAAAGGTTCTTCGTGAAGGGCATTGGGAGTTCACGCGACTGTCGAAGGACGTCTTTCGATTGAAGGTTCAATTCGAAGATCAGCAGATCCCGGTTTGGCGGGGCGATTTCCAGATTGTTGACCAGGATCGCATCCACAATATCGAACAAAACTACGATGCCTTTCGCGTAAAAGCGTGATGATAGGCTGAACAAGGTCGTTGCCCTGCGTCGTTGCGGAGGCGTTTAAAAGTGAGAACGACGTTGATGTAGACAGACAAAGCCTTTTTGTCAGTCTTCACCAAGCCACACGCGGTGGTAGCTCAGCTGGATAGAGCAGCGGTTTACCGAGTGCAAAGTGCAAAGTTCGACCCTTTAGGGCCGGCCCTGGTTTGCTTGATAGCTAAATCGATCCAATCGACTCGTTTTTCTGATTCCAGAAACGACGAAACGCAGTCTGCTAAGCCTGCGATTGGCAGGCCCAAAGTCGATTTGCTGCGACGATCAGGAGCAACGGCTCACAAAACAATTGGAATGCACACCTGACTCGATAAATGTCGTAGCGAAGAAATGCCGGAAATCGTGGTGAGTGAAATTGGTATAACCAAGCCGACGACAGGTGGTCAGCAGGCACTTTTCGCGTTATCGATCTGGCTGCCGAAGTCTGATGGTTGTGGTTTCTGTTCCCGCCTGTAATCCAGTGTTGGGCCACAAGGGTGGTTAGATCCATCGGCATTCTGTTTGTCGCAAATCCTTACAGTGACCTTGTGCAGGGAAAGCGTATCGTAAGTAATTATTGGCAAGATAATAACATTACTCAGAGCTGCTTTGGTCAGTTCGCCTTGTCGGTCGGCTTTACAGTCGTGGACCGATAACTCCCTGCGAAGTATCGGGAATATGAATGCTATAAGTAACTTTAGATAAGTTACTTGCGTCTAGTAATATTAACGATTATTATACATGGCATTGGTTTTGCTTATGCAATGAAGATCGGAGAAGAAGCCTCCACCTCCTTCCCTGTTTTAGCAACAACTACAGTATTACCATCTAAACGCTGATCATCGGCAGGTCTCTACAAACGAGTCATGCCATTAAAGATCAAAATTCGCATCTGCATTTTATGAAACTTGTTTCAATCCTCGGAACCTCCTGCCTGACCCTTGCGGCGCTGGCGACCGTCACCAACGCAGCGACCATCTCCTTCTCGACCTTCATCCCTGGCAGTTCTCTGAGCGCGGCTGTCGGCGGAACGACGCCCATTGGCTTGGCGTACGCCGGTGACCGCTTTGTTGGTTCGGCAAACTACCCGGGTGGCAACCAACTCTACCAAGCGGATTTGAATGGCGGCAACGTCCAGACGTTCGCAGCCCCGCTCACCGGTTTTTCAGGTGAAATCTTCGTGGCTTCCTCCCTCAGCTCTGGCGCCTATGGATCGAACGACATCTACGCTGGTGCCGAAAACAGCGGGTCGATTATCAAGATTGCCCATGATGGTTCGTCGCAAAGCGTCTTTGCCTCGGGTCTAATCGGCGGAGTCCGAAGTATCGCTTTTGACCCGTACGGCCTCTACGGAAACCAGATGATCGTTGCTACGAGCGCAGGCTATATCTACAAGATCAATGGCGCCGGCGTGGCGACTCAGCTGGCCTTTGTCGGCCAGGACACGGAAGGCCTTTCTTTTGCCACCCAGACCTTCGGTACCCATGCGCAGGGAACACTTTTCGCCTGTTCTGAAGGCTCTGGCGCTGTGCATGCCATCGACAGCAACGGTGTCGCCACGACTGCATTCAGTATTTCCGGTGCTGAAACGATCAGCTTTGTGCCCACCAACATCGGCCAAAGCGGAAACCCTGTCGAAGGTTTCTACGGGGTAAATTATCCCAATAACATCCAGAAAGCCGACGCCTCCCAGTTCGTAGGTTATGCAGGCGACGCCATCGTCACGGATGAATATGGGCACGGTATCTATGACGTTTCCTACAATGGCACGGGTTTCGTTATCACCAACATCGGCTACTTTCCCGCTCAACCCGAAGACAGCATTTTCGTTACTGCCGAAGCGATCAAGCAGCATACCAGCGTACCGGATGGCGCCAGCACCGGCCTGCTTCTCCTGGGCAGTATTGGCATGTTCGGGGTTCTATCCCGCCGTCGGAAATCTCAGACGAACTAAAGACTCGTGATTCCTACTGAACAAAACCCCGCTCCGGCGGGGTTTTGTTTTTGATGCGGCGCCGTTTGCTTGGTGCGTCATAGCAGCTGCTGAATGGTAACGATGGCGACAGCACGCGGTGAGCAGACATGTTTTTCGCGTGATCGCTCTGGCTGACGAAGGCTGATGGTTGCGGTTTTCGTTCGTCGCTACGCGGGTCAAAAGTTGAGAACGACGTTGATGTAGACAGACAAAGCCTTTTTGTCAGTCTTCACCAAGCCACACGCGGTGGTAGCTCAGCTGGATAGAGCAGCGGTTTTCTAAACCGCCGGTCGGGTGTTCGAGTCACCTCCACCGCGCCATTTTTTCGGACGGGTGGGTTTTTTTTACAGGAGAAAACGGAAAGAGCGGAGGTCGGAATTTTGAACACCAAGATCGCAAAGGACCGCAAAGGGCGAGGGCTTGCTTGGTGAACTTTGCGTTGAAAATGAGCGGATGGCTGAGTTCGGGAGGTTTCAATTAGCGGCGATAAGCGAAAATTAGCGGTATCAATTGTTGTTTCAGTTTCAAACACGCGCAAGGGACTGCGCGTGCCGTGTTGGAGTCGAGGCCGTTTCAAACTTCCGGTACGACGGGGATGATCGCGCCGCTGACTTGTTCGCGGCTGCGGTGCGCGTATTTTAACCACTTTC
The DNA here is from genome assembly GCA_043743635.1 of Verrucomicrobiota bacterium. Lineage (GTDB taxonomy): Bacteria > Verrucomicrobiota > Verrucomicrobiia > Opitutales > Opitutaceae > JADKHC01. The sequence continues at coordinate 4,713 of JAYTWC010000462.1, forward strand.
GTCCGGTCCAACGGCGGTACATGATCAGGCCGCGGATCCATTCTTCGCTCATCATCGCGATCCAAATTCCCGGTATTCCCCAGTTAAGTTTCAGGCAGAGGAACCAGGCGAGAGGGACACTGAGAAACCATTCGGAGCAAATCGCGATCTGCACGGGAAAGCGGGCGTCGCCGGTGGCGCGAAGGGCGTTGATAATGACAATATTGAAGACGCGGCCTGGTTCATAAACGATCGACATCCGCAAGAGCAGCGTGCCGCCGGCGATGATCAAGGGGTCGTGGGAGAACAGGCCGAGCAGTTGCGGCGCAAAAATCGCGACGACGACGATCGCGCCCGTGGCGATCATCAGGCCGGTGCGCACGTTTTTCATAACCTCGCGATAGGCGTGTTCAAATTCGCCAGCTCCGATCAGGCGGCCGATGAGGATTTCGGTGCCGAGGCCGAGTGCGATGCTGAAGAGGATGACGAGGCGCTGGACTTGTTGCGTGTAGGTCATCGCGGTTAGGCTTTCGGCTCCGAGGCGCGCGGCGAAGCTGGTAATAACCATCAATGACACCCAATAGCTCATGTGCTCGCCGGCTGCGGGTAGGCCGATGTGGAGGATGCGTTTGATCCGGTCGAGTTGCAGATCGATGAGGTCGCGAGCGCGCAGGCTGAGTTTGAGGCGGCGTTCGAGGAGGATCCACAACACGATACTGGCAACAACGCGGCTGAAGACGCTGGAGAGGGCGACGCCGGTGACTCCCATTTTGGGCGCGCCGAAGAGGCCGAAGAGCAGCACGCAATTGCCCGCGATGTTGATGACGTTCTGGATCGTGGTGACGACCATGGCGTCCTTGGTGTAGCCGTGGGCGCGGAGTGAGGCACCGATGGCGCCGTTCATCGCCTCAAGAAAAAGCGAACCGCCCATGAGAACCAAAAATGGTTCGGCGTACTGCATCAGGTCGGGCGGCAGTTGCATCAGGCGCAGGAGTGGCGCGGCGAACAGGTAGGCGATGACGCTGATCACGAGGCCGATCCAAGTGTTGACCGAGATGGCGGTGGTGACGATTTTTTGCGCGCCTTTCACGTCGCCCGCGCCGACGTGGTGAGTGATGACGACGCTGGCGCCGATGCCGATGAAATTGAAACAGATCAGGGCGAGGACAACGAACTGGTTGGCAACGCCAAGAGCCGCGACCGCGCCGTCAGACACGTGGCTGACCATGAAGGTGTCGACCGTGCCGATGAGGATGCGGAGCGTTTGTTCGACAAAAATCGGCCAGGCGATGGCGAGGAGAGTGGGCTGGCTGGACGAGTTGGCTTTCACGGGCGTGATTCGATTAGCTGAAACGGCGCAGCTGGATTTGAACCGCCGAGGTCGCAGAGAAGATGAATTTGAGACAATGGTTGGCCATGGACGCGCGCATTCTTGAGTTGAATCGAAATGGAATTGGATTTCTTCGTTTTTAACTCCGCGTGCTTTGCGATCTCCGCGGTTAATTTGTGGCTTTTCGTGCAGATCCAATCACCCCCAAACAGCGGGTGGGTAAAGCGATTTAAGAGTATAACGTTAGCGTTATTCTATTAAGTCTAATGGCCGGGCTGGCCGATAAGGGCGGTTTGGGCGAGTTGGCGGATGCGGGCGCGGACGGCGAGCAGGCCGTTTTGGCGGGTGGGCGAGAGGTCGCGCAGGAGTTCGAGTTTATCGATAAAGTCAGGTTCGGTAGCGGCGATTTCGGTGGGCGTGGCGCCGTTGTAGGCTTCGACGAGGAGGTAAACGAGACCTTTGACCATAGGTGATTCGGCGTCGCAGCGGAGCGCGAGGGTTCCGTCGGTGTTGCGTTGGGCGATGAGCCAGACGGTGGACTGGCAGCCAGCGACGCGGTTTTCGGTGATGCGGTCGGTGGCGGGGAGCGGGGCGAGTTTGCGGGTGCGGTCGACGATGACCCCGAGGCGTTCCTGGCGGTCAGGAATGAGGCTGAGATCTTCGACGAGCTGGCGATGTCGTTCGGCAAGTGTCATGGCGCGACGACAGCGGTTTCCAAAAAAAAGGCGAGCCGACGTCTCCGTTGAGGTACGTCGGCTCGCGTTGTCTATCACCCCATAAAATGGTTAGAATTCCACGTCGCGGCAGCGGGTTTCGAGCTGGCGGGTAACGGTTTCGACTTGCTCCTCGGTGAGCATGGGTGTGTTGCGGTTGACGATGGCGGGAATCTGTTTCGGGTTCAGCACGCGCACGGTGTTGATGGCGTGTTCTTCGACCCACCAGCCGGGGAAAACGAGAATCGGCTGCACGGGAACTTGGCGGCCGAGGATTTGAGCGAGCCAGCTTTCGAGCCAGATGGCGCGATCGCGGGCGAATTCGAGGCCTTGGAAATCGTCGCCCCACGGATAAACGAGTTTCTGGCCGTCGAAGATGATCTTGTGTTCGGCAAAACCCGGGCGCGGGGTGCCGCG
>JAYTWC010000463.1:0-7333 GCA_043743635.1 Verrucomicrobiota bacterium
AGCGAAGTTTCGCCACTCGGGCCGAAGGCAATGCGCGAACGTTTCTGCTCGCAGAGCGCGAACTCGTCACGATCGATACGCAGCTGTCGGAGCAGCTTCCCGAGCGGCGTTCCTTTCACGCCGGGCCGGACAAAGTTCGTCATCGCATGTAGGCCCACGTCGTATTTGCGACCGGCGATGTTATAAAACCCATTGAGACCGCCAACCGCATTATGCCGTTCGAAAATGCACACGCGTTTGCCGAAATGCGCCAGCCGGATGCCCGCCGCGAGGCCAGACATGCCCGCGCCAATGATGGCAACGTCGTAGTGCGATTGGGTGTTCAAGGTTGGAAGGGTACCGTTAATCTGGAACTCAGGAACTCTGGAACAAGCCTTTGTTTTTCGGGGATATTTTCCTGCGTTCCCGCGTTCCAGATTACAAAATAAAAAAGCCGGGAACGTGTCCCGGCTTCGAAATTCTATACCGACACTATATCCGCCTTACTTCCCCAACGCCTTAAACTTCGGCTCTAGGTATTCGGCGCAGCTGTCGAGCGTCGCGAGTTTGATGTACTCGGCCTCCGGCACTTCGATGCCGTAGCGCTTGCGGAGCTCCATGACGATGTCGAGGAAGTCCATCGAATCGAGCTGCATCTGTTCGCGCAGACGCACATCGGGCTTCAAATTGCTGGTGTCTTCGTCGGGCGCGATGTCCGAGATGATGTCGATAACGACCTTTTTGATTTCGTCTTTGGTCATGCTAGGGAAAGTGAGTCGAGGATGGAATTTTAGGCAACAAAGCGCTTCACGATCAGCGCGGAATTAATGCCGAGCATACCGAACGAGTTGTTCAAGATGGCGTCAACCCGTTTTGCCTTCTTCGGATGATTCAACACCAGTCCGGGCAGCGCACACTGCGGATCGAGGTCGTCGACGTTGATCGTCGGGTGAACAATTAGGTCGTCAAAGCTCGGTAGATTTCCTGCCAGTTCCAACGCGCCCGCTGCGCCCATCGCGTGGCCGATAAAACTCTTCGTGTTGTTCACGAGCGTATCCGGGCTATCCGCGAACACCGTGCGAATCCCCTGCGTCTCCTGAATATCGCCGAGCGGCGTGGCCGTCGCGTGCGTGTTCACCAGATCGATGTCACGCGGCGTCATACCGGCGCGTGTAATGGCCTTTCGAATACACTCGCTCTGGCGCTCGGGATTTGGAAGCACGTAGTCGCTCGCATCCGAGTTCACGTGATAGCCGGCGATCTCGCCGTAGATCTTCGCACCACGTGCAACCGCGTCTTCGAGCCGTTCGAGCGTGTAGAGCGCGCCGCCTTCGGAGATCACGATGCCGTTGCGCGCCTTGTCGAACGGACGGCTGGCCTTCTTCGGATCCTCGTGCGTCGCGAGCGCGTTCTGACTTTTGAAACCCGCGAAAATTCCGAACGTATGAATACTCTCGCTCACGCCGCCGCAGATCGCGAGGTCCACTTCACCGAGCCGCAGCATCTGCGTCGCGTGGATCAGCCCCATATTACCCGCCGCGCAAGCCGCACCGATCGTGTAAGCCGGACCAGTGATGCCGAGGCTGAGCGACGTCTCGCCCGCCGGATTATTGGCTACACTGCGTGGGTTGTGGTAGTGCGACCAGTACTTCGTCTCGTAGTTAAATTTAGAGATATTATAAATCTCGTTCTCGGTTTCGACGTTTCCGTGCTCCGTGCAGCCGATGTAAATGCCCACGCGATCCTTCGCCTGCGCCTCGAAATTAATTTTGCTGTCCGCCAGTGCCTCGCGCGCGCAATAGATCGCGATCGAACCGGCCCGCGTGCCCACGCGAACTTCTTTTTTCTTCTGATATTTCAACGCATCGTAGTGACAAACGCCCGCGAGCTGCGTGCCCATGTAGCGCACATCGATGCGTTCGACGCCCGCGACGCCGTTGAGCAGATTATGCCGGAACTCGGTCAACGAATTGCCGTTCGGGGCGGTAAGACCTACACCTGTGATGACGACGCGCGATAGCTTCATGAAAAAAGAAAGGAAAAGGGCTAGCCATGCCCCGGTCAAAGGCAATAAAAGCCTCGCCGCATGAACGTACTTGTTGTTGGAGGCGCCGGTTACATCGGCAGCCATTGTGTTCGCCAACTCGCCGCCGCCGGGCATCGCCCCGTGGTGCTCGATAATCTCGTCTTCGGACACCGCTCGGCCGTCGCGCCCAGCGTGCCCTTCTACGACGCCAATCTCGGCGACGAAGCTGCCGTCGGCAAAATCCTCGTTGAGGAAAAGATCGACGTCGTGATGCACTTCGCCGCCTACGCCTACGTCGGCGAATCCGTCAACGACCCGCTCAAATACTATTTCAACAACGTCGTCGCGCCGCTGCATCTCCTCAAGACGATGCTCGCGAAGAACGTCACGAAGTTCGTCTTTTCCTCGACCTGCGCGACCTACGGCATTCCCGAAAAAATGCCGATGACCGAGAACCTCTCGCAATCGCCCATCAATCCCTACGGCCAGACCAAGCTCGATGTTGAAAACGTCCTCAAGGCCCTCTCTGTCGCCCACGGCCTGAGCTTCGCCGCCTTCCGCTACTTCAATGCCGCCGGCGCCGCCGAAGACGGAACCATTGGCGAGGACCACAACCCCGAGACGCACCTCATCCCGCTCGCGATCGATGCCGCCACCGGCAAACGCCCCGCGCTCCAGGTCTTCGGTACGGATTATCCCACGCCCGACGGCACGTGCCTCCGCGACTACGTCCACGTGGACGACCTCAGCCGCGCGCACATCGCCGTCTTCGACAAACTCACGAAACCCGGCGCCGCCTATTTCTATAACCTAGGCACAGGTACACCGACCTCCGTGCTCGAAGTCATCCGCGCCGTCGAGAAAGTCACCGGAAAGAAAGTCCCGCACACCTTCGCCCCCCGCCGCGCTGGTGATCCACCGGCCTTGTACGCCGACTCGACGAAAGCCAAGACCGAACTCGGCTGGCAGGTGAAGTTCCCGAGTATCGAGCCCATCGTCGCCACCGCCTGGAAATGGCACTCCGCCAATCCGAATGGGTTTGGGAAGAAGTAAGTTCTCCCGAACAACTCACTATCTTTTTTCAAGGGCGCGATCCATTCGCGCCTTTTTTACGCCCTGCGATCAGCGTGATTTTCTTCCTCGCTTGTCATACCAGGCCCAGCGCATACTAACCGACTCGTACCTGTAACGGCACGCGAAATCCTTCACTGCGTTCAGGATGACAAACCAAATTCTCACCGGCGTCGTACCAGCCGGGCCAGTGACGCAAGGCACACCAACCCAAAGAACCAATCACCCATCGCGCCACCGCCTCCACCGCCAGACGATCCACCACCACTGGAGGAGCCGCCGCCCGAAGAAGATGAACTGCTCGACGAGCTCGATGAAGAACTGGAGGAACTCGACGACGACGAACTGGAACTGCTGCTCGAAGAGGAACTCGAGGACGATGAAGAACCGCTCGAAGACGAACTTCCCGCAGTGATATAAATTACTTTGGCGGAATAGGGCGTAAGATTGACAGCGCTGATGGTGCCACCGGTCGTGGCATAAATTGCAATATCCGTTGCCCCGCTGCCGCCGGGTTTCGCTGCATCGTCCTGATTTTTTCCATAGACATACTCCGTGGAACTTAAGCCTTGGGTAAACCCGGTGAGTACAAGATTGCCGGTGTACGTGACGCTCGGGTCCTTGTTGATCACCAGCAGACGGAGACTGCCATCGGTGGCTTTGACCGCATAGACCGAGAGAAGTGTGCTGCTGCTCGTCGCCTTCACCACGGTGTCGCCGCCGCGGGCAAAGTTGGAAAGCAGTTTCATCACATAGTAGGTAGGATAGGGTTCGTAGTTGCTCGTGGGCGCACCGGTGAAGGCAGTGCCGGGAACCGTGGCGAGAATCCCATAGTCGCCGTAGTTGCGCCAGCCATACAGAGACGCACTGTTATTGTTGGCGGTCAGGGTCCCGTTACGAAGATCCCACCAGCAGAGGGCGTTGAACTCCGTCTGCATCACGTTGCCAATGCTGTCAGCCAGGAAGAGTCCGTTGACCAGGCTCGTGCTCTGCTTGCCGGGGTTCCCATAGACCGAGTTATTCTCGGTGACACAAAGTTCAACGTTGGCGGCGGCCGTGGTGCCGAGATAATCCTTCAACATTTGCCGGAGGCTGGCGGCGTCGGCCGGCCAGGTGAGCGCAGACTGAAGGAGCTTGGCATCGCCTTCAGGGTTGGCGGGCGAATCGCTGGCCGGTGCCTGTTCGTAGCGATGATAGATAAGAAAGTCCGGGGTGACGCCGAGAGTCTTGAGCGTCGCGAGCATGACAGGCGTCCAACCGTTGTGAGCCACACCCGTGCGGGGGTTTGTAGCGGGGTGACTGGTGTTGTTGATATCGGCATCCTCACCCGTGACCGCCACCACGCCGATTTTGATCGTCGGGTCCACGGCCTTCATCTTCGTGATGTAGGCCTGCGCGCGAACGGCATAGGTGTAGGGATCCCATTGCACGGCCTGCTGGTCGGTTTCCCAAGTGCCGTAGCATTCATTGCCGATCTCCCAGTATTTTAGGGCGTACGGAGTCGGTTGGCTGGCGCGGAGAAAGTTCATGCCATCATCGGTGGCGAGCTTGGCGGAGTTGCGCAGCGTGGACCAATAGCCAGCAGTCTGCCAGTTGTAGGCCTTCGAATCCGTGCCGATCGCCACCGTCGAACTGGTACTGGCATTCGCGTACGCCACCCAGGCTGCGGCTTCCTCCGGAGTGCCAGAACCATAGTTCACCGTGACAAAGGTCTGCGCGTTCAGGCCGGTGATCAATTTGGCAAAACTGTTAAAGCCCGCCGACCAGGTCCAGCCTCCGGTGCCAGTCCACGGAGTATCAAGCTTGGTGTTAATGCGCCAATGGTATTCATCCGAAGCCGACCCACCCGGTATGCGAATCGCGCGAAGCCCGGCGGCGGAGATCAGCGAGATCGTTTGCGCATCGCCTGTTCTGCCGTCCCACATGACGGCATTGAGACCGAAGACGCGCTCATCAACCGTGCGCACGGTTTGGGTGGCATCGATCGTCAGCGTGGCAGTCTGCGCGCAAGCGACGACGGCACCGAGGGCAAAGCCAATTAATACGACAAGGCGTGAAGCGGAGGAGGATGAAAGCATGAGGTATGACAAGGGGCGTGGTTACAGTACCCCAAGACCGCGTCACGCACCATGAGTTGCGTGGCTTCAGATTTGAGAAGGGTTGCGGAGGTAGGGCTGACGATCCTGAGTCAGCCGCCTCCGATTTTGCTCCAACCGGCGCGTTAAGGATAACGCGCCCTACCCTCGAACCATTTACGTGCCGCTGTATCCGAAAATCACTTACCGGTTTCGCGGTAAACGGTTTCCATTTCAACCTGCGTGATTCCTGCCTTTCGAATCTCGTCAAGAGTTTCGACGGTTGTGCCAAGTTTCGCCTGGTCGCTACCAGCCAGTAAAATGACTGGATTCTTGTAGGTCGCAGTGTACTTCGCCAGCCGCTCCGGCAACTCACGCTGTGCGATCAGTTCCTTATCCCAATAAAGACCGGCGTCAGTGACTTGGAGAATAACAGCTGGTTTGCTATGATCAAAATTATCAATACAACCGGCAACAGGTAAGTTGATAGGTATCTCCGATTTCTTCACCATCGTCAGCGTCGACATGGCAAAGGCCGCGAAAAGGAGAAACAGAATCGCGACCAGCGATATAAGCTGAATTTTGGCGCGTTTCTGAGTCGTGCCCTGTGGGTCGGAAGCAGGAATGTTCACAGAAAATTGGGGTTGAGAAGAGCCAAGAATACCAACGCAACAACACAACCTTTATTAATGTCGCACACCACGGGCGCAAGCGACTTTAGCGAATCGATGATAGACAACTTCGCTGCATCCAGAACAACAGAAATAAAACGTTAGCCGATTTGGGAGGGCGGGGCGCTGTCCCGCCGATCGGCGCCGACGGCGCGGCGCCCTCCATCGGAGGGGCAATTCATATTTGAGGCTACCGTTTTATTTAAAATGCTCTCACCAAAACCAACGCATACCACCCTCAGGGTCTTTCAGTGAACATCCGTGGTTAAAAGGCTCGTGCCAGAACCAAGCGGGCAAGGGACTGCCCGCTCCACCTCGATCCTGCGCTCACCTCGATCTCGATCCCGCGATCAACTCACGCTCGCGCCAGGTTTCTTGATCTCTTCGTTGTGACGAATGTCCCGGGCCTGAAAGAGGAACACCATTTCCTCGGCGATATTCGTGGCGTGATCCGCAATGCGTTCGATGGATTTGGAGATGAACATGAGTTCGAGCGCACGGGAAATCGTTTCGGGTTTCTCCACCATGAAACTCGTGAGCTCGCGGTAGAGTTGTTTGTTGATCGCGTCGACTTCGGCATCGCGTTGCACGACGGCCACGGCCTTGCGGGCATCGCCGTTGAGGAAACAGTCGAGTGCATCGCGGAGCATCTCGAGTGCGATGTCGGCCATGCGGGGGATGTCGACGTAAGGTTTTAGCTGTGGTTCGGCAGCGAGGCGCACGGCACGGCGGGCGATGCTGGTGGCTTCGTCACCGACACGCTCGAGGTCGTGCGAGGCTTTCATGCCGACGATCACGAGGCGCAGATCGGTCGCGATCGGCGCACGCAGGTTCATGTAGCGGATGGCCTCGTCATCGATCTCGATTTCAAGGCGGTCAATCACGTCATCCGCAGCGATAACTTGGTCTGCGAGCGAGATGTCTGAGTCGACCAGCGCCTTGAGCGAACGGCGAACTTGCTCGATGGATTTTTCTCCCATCAGCAGAAGGTGCGAACTGAAAGTTTCGAGCTCGACGTCAAAGAAGCGTTTCATGATTCAAATAAAATTACTCAGGAAAGATAGTTCAGGAAGGCTTAACCAAAGCGACCGGACACATAGGCCTCGGTCTGCGGGTTGGCGGGGTTCATGAAGATGGTTCGGGTATCGGCGTATTCAATCAGTTTTCCCATGTAGAAAAAGGCGGTCCGGTCAGAGCAGCGGGCAGCCTGCTGCATGCTGTGGGTCACGATGATGATAGTGAAGCGATTCTTCAACTCGTGGATGAGCTCCTCAACCTTGGCGGTTGCAACGGGATCGAGCGCGGAACACGGCTCATCCATGAGGATAATTTCCGGTTCGACGGCGATGGCACGGGCAATGCAGAGGCGCTGCTGTTGACCACCGGAAAGCCCGAGACCATTGTCATTGAGACGATCCTTTACTTCGTCCCAAAGGGCGGCACCGCGCAGGCTTTTCTCAACGACCTCGTCGAGGCGGCTTTTGCTTTTGACGCCCTGCAGTCGCAGCCCG
>JAYTWC010000464.1:0-2263 GCA_043743635.1 Verrucomicrobiota bacterium
TCGGCAAGGTCACGCATCGATTTCGTAAACGTGCGGGCCATATCCCACTCATAGCGGATGGCCGGGCCGTTGAGATGGAACTGCTCTATCCAGCCGAGCTTTTCGCGATGGGGGCAATCGGTGAGCACCGACAGCAGGTTTGAACGCTGTGCCCAACGCACGAGTTCGCGAATTCGGTTGAGCAGCGGATTCGAGCAGGAAAACTGACCGAGTGGTTCGGCATTGGCATGAACAAAGACGCTCTCCAGTGATTCGATTCGTGGAAGTTTGCTTCGGTCTGTGCCTGCGAGCGCAGGCGTTTCGCTATTTGGCAAATAAAACTCCGCCTGAATATAACGGCTGCCGAGAAAGAAGAATTTCGGCGTCCAAGTTTCCTCACCATCAGTCGCCTTGGTGTATTGCCACCAGGAACGTCCGCGGTGGGCTTTGCCCATGGTGTCGCGGAAGATGGTGCCGTCTTCATTGACGACCTCGGCGGGCATCAGGCGCACACTCGAACCAGCCGGTCCCGACACACGGAGGCGCGGGAAGAAGGAGGCGTTTTGCCCGAAGTCATAGACAACTTTCCCGTCGGGAAACGCCTTCACACCGATAGATTGGCGCACCTCGATTTCTCGCAAGGGTTCGTTGGCAGCGGTCAGGCCACGCAACTCGGTATCGACTTGCATCACGGGCACAGCCGCGCGCCAACCGGCGGCTTTGAAGCCCGGCTGATCCCAGCCTTTCTGCACCAAACGCGCATCGAGGTCTTCGCCGCCATAGATACTGGCGAATGGATTCGGTCCGGCGTGCGTGAGCCAGTTATCGCTGGTACCAACATATTCGACGCGACCATCGGTGTATTCGAGCCGGAGGTGCATGATTGCCTTCAAAGGCCCAAACGAATTGGTGAACTTGGCGAACCGGTTGCGGCGAACAACGTGATACATGCTATTGCCGACATTGAGGCCGACCGCATTATCACCTTCTTTTAATTGGTTCGTTACGTCGTAAGTGTCGTAGAGCGCGGTTTCGTCGTAGTTGGTCCAGCCGGGAGTAAAAAGGTCTTTCCCCACGCGCACACCGTTGAGCGTCATCTCGTACTGGCCGAGCCCGGTCACATGTACGAGCGCGCGACGTAGCGCCGGCCCGACCTTGAAGTCTTTGCGCAGCAGCAACGTCTCTGTCACCGCCGGCGCAGCGATCCAAATCCCCTTCCAGTCGGTTTTCGCAAGCAGGCCCATGGTCCATGTGCCCACCGAACTCCACGCCGTAGGTTTACCCTCGCAATCCCAAGCACGGACTTTCCAAAAAACTTGCTGGGACGAAACGAGAGCTTTACCGGCATAGTGGATGTGGGTGGTTTCGCTGGAGGCAACACGACTGCTGTCCCAGAGGTCCGCGTTGTCCTTGGCGAGCAGTTCGTTTGATGACGCGACGAGAATCTGATAGGCCGTCTGGCGTTGGCCACGCTCGCTGCTCGCTATGCGCCAAAAGAGTCGCGGCTGAGCTACGTCCACGCCAAGGGGATCAATGGCGTATTCACATTTGAGATCAGCTACCGACAGATTTGTGGTTGTTTGATCCGCAGCGAAAATCCGTACAGTAAGCACCGCCAGCAACAGCGAAAGGAATAGCTTCTGGGCCAAACGTGTCATAGCGAAAAATTAGAGTTTTAGAGTTTGGTCGGATCGAGTACGACATGCTTGATCCGTTTACGGTCCCACGTGTAGGTGATGTGAATCTTGCCGTCCGAGGACTGAATCACTGCAGGATAAGCATAGCCGGCGGTGCACGGTTCGGTTTCCAAGGTTATCACGCGTTTCCATGACAAACCATCCGAGGAAAGCGCAACGTCCAGCGGATAACGGTTTCCCTTGGCCTCGTCGATGCGGTGGGCGGAATGGTTATAGACGAGCAACTGGCGTCCATCGGCCAACGTGACGGCGTCTGTCCCTGAGTTGGGGTTTGGGAGTTCGGCTGCGGTTAGCGCGGTCCAGGTTTTACCGCCATCCTTTGACCAAGTCTGAGCGATCACACCCTGTTTTGTGCGGCAGACGGCCTGCAAGCGGCCGTCTTTGTGAAAGAGAATGCTGGGCTGAATGGCGTCGAATTTCGGTCCGCCTTTGGCCACGGGACCAATCTTTTCCCAGGTCTTGCCAGCGTCGCGCGAGAGCTCGAAGTGGACGAGCCAGCCGCCTTCGACTTCGCCTTTCTCTGTTTTGCCTTCGGCGTTGCCTTCCGTACTCGTCGGCGACAACCACGCACCATCGGCCAGTTGCAC
>JAYTWC010000465.1:0-2894 GCA_043743635.1 Verrucomicrobiota bacterium
ACATGAGCACGAACTTACTGCGGAAACACCGCAGAACGGAAGCGTGGAATTTTCCCCAACAAACCGGTCAAATCGTCGCCTCAGAGTGCCTTCAGCAAACGCTCCAGCTCGGCTTTTTTGGCCTGCTGGTCGGCGAGTTGCTTGCGGGCGCCTTCGAGCACGGCTGGTGGGGCCTTGCTCGTGAAGGCCACATTGCCGAGGCGCGCTTCCGTACCAGCAATGTGCTTGGTGATTTGTTCGAGCTCTTTCGTCAGACGCGTTTTTTCGGCCGCCGCATCCACCTTGACTCCGGTATCCAGATACAGGGTACCAAAAGCCGTAACGATCGCGGGCAACGCCGGCTCGCTCGTCGTGCGCTCAAGCGAAGCCGCGCCCACCAGACGTGTGATCTTCGAGACGTTGGCTTCGAGCACGCTCCACGACGCAGCGTCGGCGAGTGCGACAAACTTCACGTCGCGCTTGGAGGCAACTAATTGATCGGCTTTGAGCTGGCGGGCGAGCGAAGTGAATTGCTTTAACTTTTCCACACGCTGCGCTGCGGCGACATCGATCGTCGCATCACGAGCGGCGAGGGCCGCGATAAAAGCGTCCGAGGTTTCGAGGCGCGTGTCCTGCAAGAATGCCTTTTCGGCACCGTAGCCGAGCAGGTGCCAGAGCTCTTCGGTGATAAACGGAGCGAACGGCTCCAGGAGCAGCAAGAACTGGCGGATGACGAGATCCTGAATCGCGAGCACGTGAGACTTAGCGGCTGGTTCCTGTAAGCGGGCCTTCGCGACTTCAACGTACCAATCACAAAAATCATTCCAGAAAAACGAATACAAGCGTTGGGTCGCACCGGCGAATTCGAATTCGGCAAAGCCGTGTTCGAGTGTGCGCATCGTGTCGAGCAGCGCACCGAGCAGCGCGTGGTCGTCGTCATCGAGTTTGCCAGCGTCGATGCGGGCGAGGATGGCCGCTAGCGATCCGTTGTCGCTCATCTCGCCACTCATCTGGCGGAAGCGTGTGGCGTTCCAGAGCTTGTTGCAGAAGTTCTTGCCACCTTCGATGCGGTCTTCGTCGAACTTCACGTCCTGACCCAGCGGGGCCATTTGGAGCAAGCCGAACCGAACGCCATCGGCTCCGTACTTGGCGATCAGGTCGAGCGGATCGGGCGAGTTACCAAGGGTCTTCGACATTTTACGGCCGCTCTTATCGCGGACGATGCCGTTGAAATAAACGTGTTTGAACGGAATCCGAGCTTTCATCTCGGCTTCCGTCAGGCGCGGGGCGAGAGATGATGGGCAATGGACTGCATCCTTTTGCCCTTCGCCTTTCGCCCCCAGCCCGGCTTGGGATTCACCACCGGTGAATTCCAAGCCCGCCATAATCATGCGGGCGACCCAAAAGAAAATAATGTCCGCACCCGTTGCGAGCGTGGTCGTCGGGTAGAACGCGTTGTAGCCGGCCTTCTTCATCTCCGAGTCATCGGGCCAACCCTGCGTGGCGAACGGCCAGAGCCAGGAAGAAGCCCACGTATCGAGCACGTCGGATTCCTGTTCCCAGTTTTGCGGATCGGCCGGGCCGTCGAGCGAAACATGAATTTTGGTGGTATCAACCAGATCGGCTGGCGTGAGGTTTTCGCGATCGAGGCCCTTCTTGTACCAAACCGGAATGCGGTGACCCCACCAGAGCTGGCGGCTGATGCACCAGTCTTGGATGTTTTCGAGCCAGTTGAGATAAACTTTCGACCAGCGCTCGGGATGCATCTTGATCAAGCCATCGCGCACGACGGACTTTGCTTCTTCGACGCGCGGATACTTCAGCCACCATTGTTGCGTGAGGCGCGGCTCGATCGGCACGCCGGCGCGCTGCGAGTAGCCAACGTTGTTCTCGTAGGCTTTTTCCTCGATGAGCGAACCGTTTTCCTTGAGCAGCTCGGAAGCTTTCTTGCGCGCGGCGAAACGATCCATACCGGCAAGCGATGCGCCGGCAAACTCGTTCATCGAACCATTGGCGTTGATACAATCAATAACCGGCAGGTGGTGGCGCTGGCCGATCTCGAAGTCCACTTTATCGTGGGCAGGTGTAACTTTGAGCACACCGGCAGCGAATACGGGATCGACCGCAGCGTCGGCGACGATCGGCATCTGCACGCGTTCGCCGAGCGGGCGCCAGACTTTTTTGCCGATGAGATGTTGGTAGCGCACGTCCGTGGGATGCACGGCGAGCGCGACGTCGGCCGGAATCGTCTCGGGACGTGTGGTCTCGACGTTGAGGTGCGTGAGCGGAATCGTGTTGCCCTCGGCGTCCTTGGTCGTGGACGGTTCGACGAGTTCGTAGCGGAGCTTGTAGAGCAGGCCCTTGGTTGGACGCATCTCGACTTCTTCGTCGGAGAGCGCGGTGAGCGAAGCCGGGCACCAGTTGACCATGCGCTTGCCGCGGTAGATCAGGCCCTGCTCGTAGAGTTTAACGAACGCCGTCAGCACCGAGCGGCTGTAGCCTGGGTCCATCGTGAAATGCGTGCGATCCCAATCGCAGGAGCAGCCGAGTTGGCGGAGCTGGTTGAGGATGATGTCGCCCTTTTCCTGGCGCCAGGACCAGACGCGTTTCAGAAATTCGTCGCGGCCGAGATCGTGGCGAGTTTTGCCCTCGGATTTTTTGAGATGTTTTTCTACCATCGTCTGCGTGGCGATACCGGCATGGTCGGTACCGGGAATCCAGCAGGCGGCCTTGCCTTCGAGACGGGCGCGGCGGATGAGCGCGTCTTGCAACGTGTTATTGAGCACGTGGCCCATATGCAGGATGCCGGTGACGTTCGGCGGCGGGATGACGATCGTGTACGTCTCCTGGCCAGGCGCGGCGCGACCGGCGAAGCACTTGGCTTCCTGCCAGGCGGCATACCATTTTGATTCAAC
>JAYTWC010000466.1:0-4244 GCA_043743635.1 Verrucomicrobiota bacterium
GCACTTCGGATGACACCTCTCTCTCCCGTGCATCGGCCAGCAACCTCTCGGCTTGGCCCTTGCCGACCAGCGTGAAAACCGCCCACACCGCATGCACACGCACCATCGGCAATTCATGCATCGCTAATCGAACCAATAAATCCAGACAATCCGTCGCCCTGGAATTTGCGGCCACAATGCAGGCATTGCGCAACATCCCTGCCAGCTTCACCCGCTTCATCGCCGTGCCCTTGAACACAGAAGCAAAGCGCTCCGGCGACAGCTCCAACAGCTCCCGCAAGGGCAATTTCGCTATCTCATCGCGCGCGACCAACAACACCTGACGACTTTCCTGCGCAAAACGATTCCACGGACAGACCTCCAGGCAAACGTCGCAACCATAAATGTGCTGACCGATCTTGGCCCGCAGCTCCCGCGGAATCACGCCCTTGTTTTCAATCGTCTGATACGAAATACAACGACGCGCATCCACTACGCCGGGCTGCGTAATCGCTCCGGTCGGGCAGTCATCCGAACAACGCGTACACTTGCCGCATAACATGCCGATCTGCTTGCCATCGCCAGCTTGCTGCCGCACCGGCGAATCCGATTCCAGATCGACCGTGGTTAGCACGGCTGCCAAAAACAACCAGTTGCCGTAACGACGCGAAATAAGCATCCCGTTTTTCCCGATAAAGCCCAGCCCGGCCCGTGCTGCCCATCCACGTTCCACCACCGGTCCCGTATCAACATAATATCGGTAATCCATCCCGGACACCCCGCAAACCAGCTCCAGTGCTTTTCCGGCCGCAATCAACGCCGGCTTGAAGGTGTCATGATAATCCGAATACAATGAGTACCGCGCCCACAACGGCCGCTCTTCGCTCCGAATCGCGTCGCGCGCTCCCGGCCAGTAATTCACCCCGAGCAGCACCGCTGATTTCGCACCCGGCAATACTTGCTGAGGGTCGAGTCGTTTTTCAACCGATCGCTCCATCCATTGCATGTCACCGTGCATGCCCTTTGCCAGCCAGTCGCGCAAAAAATCACCCTCAACCGACGCCAACCGCACAAACCGGACATCGTCAAAGCCCAGTGCCAGAAGCCGCGCACGCAACTCCTCCTGCCGCGTATTCATTTTCCGAATTCAGCGGCCTCGCGCCGGTAAACGCGCATGACATGAGCCGCGATGTCGTTGAGCTGCCGCCCGTCCGTCAAAACCATGGTGCCCGCCTGTCGGTAAATCGGCTCCCGCTTCGCGTAAAGCGTGCGAATCCGCTCCATCGGATCCTCCACATTAAGCAGCGGCCGATGCCGGCTGCCCTGAGTCCGGGCGAGAATCGTTTCCAATGATGCATGCAGGCAAATGAGTACGCCCTTCGTCTTGAGCAGTTCGAGCATTCCCGGTTGCACAACCAATCCACCCCCACAAGCCACCACACATTTCGACGTCAGATGGCCTTGCTCGATAAACGCCCGTTCCATGGCGCGAAACGCCGGTTCGCCCTCTTTGGCAAAAATCTCGGAAATGGGCATGCCTGCCTGTCGCTCGATTTCTACATCACTGTCGAGCAATTGATACCCAAGCCGCTGCGCCACAGCACGCCCCACCGTGGTCTTTCCGGTTCCCATAAAACCGACAAGATAAAGATTGTGCTCGGGTATTTGCATCGGGTGGCGAAGCCGGAGCAAATGCGTTCGTCTGCTCCTTGCCAAACAAGAAAAAACAACCAACCGCAGCGATCAGCGCGATTTCGCGGCACCAGCGAGTTTAGCTTCAAACTGCCCTATCACAGCCTCCCAGCTGATCGATTGTCCGGTCACCCGGGCCGCAGCTCGGACCGCCGGCCAGTCCGCCCGCCGAACAATCACGGCTCGCGCAATTTCCAAAAACGCATCCCGATCGCAATATTTCGCCGCGAAACCATTTACGCCATCGCGCACATGCTGACGCATCGCGGCATAATCATAACCAATCACCACCAACCCGCTGGCCAGAGCCTCGGTCACCACGTTGCCAAAAGTCTCGGTGACACTTGAAAACATGAACACGTCAGCCGACGCGTAATACGCCGCCAGTTCCTCGCCCTGTCGGGTACCCGCGTATATGAAATCTGGATACCGTTCTTGCAGTCGAGATTTAAGCGGTCCGTCGCCCACGAGGACAAATCGTGCACGGGGATTAATTAGGCGCATCGCCTGATAGGCCTCCACGGCAAGATCGAGATTCTTCTCGGCCGCCAAACGACCGACGTAAATCACCACGGGATGCTCAGACGTCACACCCCAAGCCTTGCGCAACTCTTCGTTTCGCCGAATCGGATTGAATAAACGCGCATCCACACCGCGAGAAAGCACCGCCAGCCGCTCAAAATTCATCTTCGCGAGCTCAGTCTCCATGGACGTCGTCGGTACCAACGTGCAGGCGGCCTGATTATGAAACCAACGCAAATACCTAATGATCCAACCGCGTCCAAAACCCATTCCATAGTGGCCACCATATTGATGAAAATTGGTGTGAAAACTCGACGTCGCCGGAATCCCCATGGCCCGCGCTGTTTTTAAAGCCGAGTAACCCAATGGGCCTTCTGTCGCCACATGAACAACGTCGGGCCGGTTTTCTGTCCATCGTTTTCTCAACAGCCCGCCAGCGGGCGAACCCGCACGCAGCGAATTGTAAAATGGAATCGGCCAGCCATGCACTAGACATTGCTCAAAGCCTTCGGCTGCGTTGAAGATCCGCGGGCCGCTCATAGGTTCGCCCCGTTGTTTAGGGCGAATAATCGTCACCTTGTGTCCACGATTTCCCAAACCCACGACCAGCCGACTCAACGTCGAGGCAACGCCGTTGATTTCGGGAAGAAAAGTTTCTGTTACGAGAGCAATCTGCACGGGGGGTTGTGAGGTATTGCAACTAATCTGCAAGTTTAAACTGCCTAGTTTTTGGTTACATTTTAACGACAAAAAACCCTCCGTTTTTCGCGGAGGGTTTTCTTCGTAAAGGATTTCCTAGTGAATTACTTCTTAACCTCGGGGGCTGGTGCAGCAGGAGCGGCCGGTGCTGGCGCATTGATGTCGATCAACTCGACTTCGAAGACCAGGGCTGAGTTGGGCGGAATGCCTTGGTTACCTTCTTCGCCGTAGCCCAAGCTCGCCGGGACATAGAGCTTGATTTTACCACCCTTGTTAACTTTTTGAATGCCTTCGGTCCAACCCGGGATCACGCCGGTCAGTTGAAATTCAACCGGCTCGCCGCCGACATTGGTATCGAAAGTTTTGCCGCTCAAAAGCGTACCGGTATAAAATACTTTAACCTTGTCCGTTGGTTTCGGGAAATCACCGGTGCCGGCTTTAAGGACTTCGAAACCGAGGCCCGATGCGGTGAAGGTCACGTTCTTTTTGGCCTTCAGATCGGCAAAAAACTTATCGCCTTCAACTTTGCCCGCTTCCTTCAACTTGCTGACGTAGATCGATTGTTTCGCCTGCATGAATTTGCTGATTTCAGGCCCGATCTTTTCGAGCTCATAAGGAGAATCTTTGCCGGCCGCAGCGACGTAGATGCCCTTTACGAGCTGATCAACCTGCTCTTTGGCGAAACCGAGTTCACCAAAACCATTTTGTTTGCCGAGGAACCAGCCAAGCGTTTCGAGGATTTGCGCATCGGTGTACTGAGCAGCGGCGGGAGCCACCGGAGCAGCAGCAGCGGGCTTTGCATCCTGCGCGTTAAGACCAGCAACGGCGCCGAGAGCGACGAACAACGAAGCGGTGAGTGTGTTTTTAAGTTTCATGCTTTGATAGGGAGATGTCTATGGAAACGACGGCGAGGGTTTTGTGCCGTAAAACCTTCGTCGATGCCGCAGCCAGACGCTGAATGCAAAACTTTTCGGAGGCAATCAAGCCTGCGTCGTTTCAACCGGAGCAACCGTCACAGCCACCGCAACTTCTTCGGCCAGAACCGTGCGCGTGCAGAAATCGCCAAACTCTTCGCCAGCGGCACGCTCGAGAGCGTAGCGTTTGATGATTGGCCCAAGTAACGCTAGGCTCTCGTCGACGGTTACGGATTGTCGGAAAAGTTTGTTCAAACGCGTGCCGTTGTATTTGGCGCCCAGATACAGCGCGTATTTGCCCGGCGCTTTCCCGACGTAACCGATTTCCGCCAGGTAGGGACGGCAACAACCATTGGGACAACCGGTCACGCGCAGGCTGATCGCGTCGTGACGCAACCCTGACTCATCGAGCACGGTTTCAAATTTTTCCAACAACTC
>JAYTWC010000467.1:0-7550 GCA_043743635.1 Verrucomicrobiota bacterium
CGGAAGCGCATCCCGAGAAACTTGGAAATGGCTCAAGCTGGCATAATCAAAAATCATCCTCCGTGCCGGGCCGATCGCCGCCGGTATCGCGGAAGCCGAGGTGCCGCTGATAACATTTCGTGCAATCCGACCAGCAGCAGAACCTTGATCAAAGGCATCCACAAAACTGGCTCCGATCGCCCCATGACCGACCTGACTCTGGTGCGAAGTAAAAACCGGCACGACGGAACGGCTCAGTATGCGCTGGATCTCATTGCCGTTCATAAACCGACCATCTCTATCCCGCCAAAATGAAAGATAAAAAACAGCCGAACCCGCAGGAGCCTTCTCGAGTCGGCTCACCAACTCCTCGGACGAGATTGTATTGTCGATAAACTGTAACTCAAAACTTGGGATTGATTTCTGGATCGCATCGAGCAAATGCGGCAGCGTATCCCGGGCATACGGAGAATCATCACGAACAATGATAAGTCTCTTCAGACCGGTAATAATATTGGGAATCGCCGCGACAAATGGCTGAAGATCGTTGTTTTCAGAAATACCAGTGAAGGCTTCCTGACCGGCAAACTCCTGCGGTCGGAGTTCGTTGACCCCACAAAACACAATAGGAACTCCGGGCCAAAGTTGCTTCCGGTTTTGAAGCGCAAACTGGTAAGCCGTGTCGTCAGAGACAATCACGAGGTCGAATTGGATGTTCCTGTATTTGACCGCCAAAATCTGTCGTACCATATCCAGATATTCCGGAGCCACGATCTTCCGCGCATCCATGTAATCGACATACAGATCAATTCGAGCCGGTCCCACCAATTCCTGATTGATACCGGCCTGCAGACCGTTGTCCCAATCACTCGGTTGGTACGAGTGGAGTGTGAGAACAAAAGGCCGCCGCTCCGTCGCCGTGCTCGCCTGTGCGCGCGTCCACAGCGGTACAACCAAGAGCAGCACCCAAAAAACAAAAAGACCCTGAATCCGCGTTCGCTTAACGAACCACGAAGAATCGGAACAGCCTTTAAAGACGTTCATGCTCTGGTCTATTTTCGAAATGGTCATGATCGCGGCCGCTAAGTGGAGGAACGGCTGCCGACATTATTTGCCTAATACAACGGCACATAGGTGCCGAGTTTAAAGCGCGTCAATGACAGCAGTATAATGCCTTATACACCGGTCGTCTCTTTTCTCCCGACTAAAACCGTCTTCTTGATCACTTCGCGCCCGATGGCAGCCCCGGATACCGTGGTTCCAACTCCCGCAAACGGGCGAAAGTCTTACCGGCCACGTCGCCCTGCCCGAGCTTCTGTTGCGCTGTCGCCAGCGCAAAGAGTGTGTCCGGGTCTTCCTCAACGAGTGCACGCGCCCGTTCCAGCAAAGGCAGCGCACGCTCAGCCAATCCCAATCCGACGTAGGCCATGCCTGCATTTCGCAGAAGCATCCAATCCCCCGGACTCGCGGCCAATGCATGTTCGTAAAAATCCACCAGCCCTTCCTTCGTCTCCGGCTTGGTCAGTATCCGCATCGCCACCTCTCCACGTTCTGCATAAAGCTTCAGCCGTGCAGCATTGTCCGACTGCTCAGCGAACGGGGCTTTGCTGAACCGTGTCTGTAATTCTTTAATAATCATCGCCTGCTCATAAGTACTGTAGGCAAGCCGGCGCCGCATTTCAGCCAGGGGCATCACGTCACTGACGGCGGACCCGATTTTACCTGTTTTAATCAGTTCGTCTGAAATGTTTTTGAACAACTCACACGCCACCCGGTACGTTCCCGGAAAATTCAAATGCACGTGCTCATACAAAAACTCATCCCCAACGATACCGCCCGGACTTTGCTTTTCAGCCGCAGCCGCAAGATCGACCACGGCAATTCCCTCTTTCGCCAAGTCTCGAATGACTTGGTTCAATTTTGAATCGGTCCGAAAACGCAGCGCATCCAGATCGAGCGCCTGCTGGAAAAATGCCTTGGCCTCAACCAAACGGTTATAGCCCAGACAAAGGCGGCCAAGTCGGAAATGTAGTTCAGCAAAATGATCGTCGATGACCAACGCCGCGCGGAGTTTTTCCTCCGTTCCTCCATCAAACAGCGTCTGCCACTTCGCCTTTTCATCGTTCGTAAGATCGAATCTATGGTGTGACACAAACGGCGCAAAGTCCTTCTGATTCGTCAGCACCGTGCAAACAAACACCGCAGCGCCTGCACCGCGACCCGCAGCTGCAATCGCCCGAAGATTCTCGCGAAACAAGGCATGAGTCGTAGCAAGCCGTGGATCATCACGATCGATCTCATTCTTCAAAAACATCTGCATGCCACCCCAGTCGCCAAGTTTCTTTTTTCCCGGCCCCAAGCGTCTCGCCATAGCTGCCATGAGCTGACCGGATCGCGTGGATTTCACCCACTGCCCCGCCTTGATCGCCGCAGACGAACCAAGAAAAGGACTAAACACCGTGCCCGGACCGAACGGCCCGATCACCTCGTTATTCCCTTCGTAAACAATAAACAAGTCGGGTTGCAGCTTTGCGCAATCTTCAGCCAGCGCGCGAACCACGTGCGAATTGATCGCCGTAATGCCCGCATTGGCGACCTCGAAGTGGATTCCTGGATACGCGTTGCGCAACAGGAGTTCGAGCTGGCGCGCCAGCGAAAATGCCGGTTCAGGGTCGCCCATCGCCGCAGAACTTCCCAGTACAAATATGCGGTAGGTATTGGCCGGTTTCGGATTCGGCAAACGAATCACTTGCGGCCGTCGAATCAGTTCAGCAGGGAAATAGGGAGCCGTCACCCAACGATTTTCCCGCCACCAGTGTTGACCTTTTCCATCTGTTTCATCCCAAAAAAAATGAATGCTGTGCCCAAACCCCACCAGTCGCAATCCTCCCTCCAGAAAACCAAAACCACCAAGACCAACCACCAGGGCGACAGTCAGTCCAAGAAACAATTTTTTAAGAAAAGAGAGCGGAGCCGCCATGCGCGTTCAAAAGAGTGAATAGATAAAGGGTGAAATGGTGGACACACCGATAATCAGCACCGAAACCAACAACAGGAGCAAAACAAGCGGAACGATCCACCAGACTTTGTTCGTGCGCGCAAAGCTCCAGAGTTCACCCAAAAGACGGAATAAATTTTTGAGGCGTCTCATATTAGTCGGGTAAAAAAATCCTGGGTTTTCGCGAGGCCAACATTCCGGCTGGCAACAGGGTTTTGTCGATGACGTTGTTACCGAGCACGAGAATATCAATGCCCGTGTCGAGAAAGCATGCGATCGCTTCCCGCGGATGACAAACCGGTGGCTCGCCGCGCACGTTGAACGATGTATTGATCAGAACCGGGCAACCGGTCTCGTGCTCAAAAGCCTCTAACACCGCATGCAACCGCGGATTTTGGTGCACAGCGACGGTTTGCACCCGCGCCGAATAATCGAGATGCGTCACCGCTGGAATATCAGACCGAAGTTCATGCACTCGTGCCGCCAGTTCACGCGTGCCACCTCCTGATTTGATTCGTCTTTCTTCCCGCACCGGCGCGGTGAACAACATATACGGCGACGCTACCGGCAGATCAAAATACTCCATCGCGCGTTCCGCCAGCACCACCGGAGCAAACGGCCGGAACGATTCGCGAAACTTAATTTTTAAATTCAACTGACTCTGCATCGCGGGTGAACGTGCGTCCGCAAGAATCGAGCGCGCCCCGAGCGCACGCGGCCCAAACTCAGCCCGGCCCTGAAAATAGCCGACCACTTTACCATCGGCAAGCTGACGGGCAACATAAGGATTCAGTTCTTCATCCGAGAAACGTCGCGCCACAAGGCCTTCCTGCTTGATCGTCTCAAGAATTTCCTCATCACCAAATCCCGGCCCCAAAAACGCGCCGCTCATGGCATCGTCCGTTGGCGTGGGCCGCGCCGCGCCGAAATGCAAATAGTGCAGAGCCAACGCCGCGCCCAACGCACCACCCGCGTCGCCGGCCGCTGGCTGCACCCAGATGTTTCGAAACGGTCCTTCGCGCAGCAATCGGCCGTTAGCCACACAATTGAGAGCCACACCACCCGCCAGGCATAGATTCTCCTTGCCGGTTTCACGATGCAGCGTCCGTGCAAGCCGCAGCACAATCTCCTCGGTGACCTCCTGAATCGACCGGGCCAGATCACAATACTCCTGCGTCATCGGCGACTCCGGCGCGCGACGCTCCACGCCAAAGAGCTTCGCAAAACGTGCGTTCGTCATCGTCTGCCCTTCGAGAAAACCAAAATACTCCAAATTCAGTCGAAACGATCCATCGTCGTGCAGATCGACTAACTTCTGCCGAATGGTTTTGGCAAAACGCGGATCACCGTACGGGGCAAGTCCCATGAGTTTATACTCACCGGAATTGACACGGAAACCGCAGTGATACGTGAACGCGGAATACAAAAGCCCGAGCGAATGCGGAAAACGCAGTTCGCTCAACAGTTCGAGCCGGTTTCCGTTTCCACTGCCGAGTGCCGTCGTCGTCCATTCGCCCACGCCGTCCAGCGTGAGAATGGCCGCGCGCTCAAACGGCGATGCATAAAAGGCACTTGCCGCGTGAGCTTCGTGATGGTCTGAAAAAAAGACTGGCACATGCGGGCAGCCAAGCTTCTCCAGTTCTTCCTCGATGATCGAGGGCAACCAAAGCTTATGGTGCAACCAGTCTGGGATCGCCGCCGCAAATGCTTTAAATCCCCTTGGTGCAATCGCCAGCGCCGTGCTGAGGATGCGTTCGAATTTCAGCAACGGTTTTTCGTAATAGACAACCGCGTCGAGTGGGCCGCTGGCCTGTTTCAAGCACCACGTCGCTGCCCCACGCGGAAATCCAGCGTCATGCTTTTTCCGGCTAAAACGCTCCTCCTGCGCCGCTGCCACGATCTTGCCGTCCTCGAGCAGCACCGCAGCCGAGTCGTGATAAAATGCGCTGATTCCCAGGATGCGCATCACGGTCAAAACTGACGATTGAACCGCCCGGGCGTCGCCGGTGGAACCGGCCGTAAGTAGGTCCTCGTGTCTCCCGAGGGTTTCAAACCTAACGGATCACGACCGACAAGCGTTCCGACCAGCCGCAGCGGGGTGAACACGCAAAAATAGACGAGCGCCAGCATTAACCAACTGAAACCGCTCACCACCAGGCCGGTGATAAAATCAAACCCGCGTTGCACAGGCACATACCGCCCCGGAGCGACCCAGGCCAACAAAGCCAATGACGCAAGAAGCCCAGCGATTGACGCAGGAAAGACACCACCGAACCTCCACCAAAGAACCAATCCGCCGGCACTGGCCACAGTGGCCTGCAGGCGCATTCGAGAATTGGATACAAGGCACATGCTAAGAAACGGCTTGAGAGTCAGAAATAAAAAGAGGGCGAGAAATAATCTCGCCCTCTTCACTACCACACAAGACTTCAGTACCTAATTAGAAGTCCATACCCCAAGAGAGGCTAAGCTGAGCGTACGTCGGAACGACGTAACGTGCTGTTGCGACTGTGTTTGCATTGCCAGTCGGTTTCCAGCCGATGTAATCATCCTGTTTCGTGAGATTCTTGGCATTGAACTGAACCACTTGGTTATAGCCAAACGCCTTGAATTTGTAGCCAGAGAAAAACTCTGCATAGAACGTCTTCGGGTTGTAGCGAGCAACGTTACCCTGGTAATCCTGCAAGGCTTTGTCGGCGCCCTGAAAACCAAGACCCAGGAAGAGTCCTTTGGCCGCACCATCGATAAAGGAGTACTTCGACAAGACGGCGTATTGCTGTTTGACATGACCGCCGGTCGGCTGGCCCATATTGGAACCCTTGGTCGATTTCTGGTCATTGTTGGCGTAGCTGAAGACAAACTGCAGGCTCTTGATCGGCTGATAGACGACGTCGGCTTCGAAGCCTTTCGATTCCAACTCAGCGGGGACAACGTCACCGGCAATATCACTGCGGGTTTTACCCGGGTAAGCGATAGCTCGCGCAGCTGCGGACATAGTATCCCAAGCCGCCGTATCTTTATTATCGTGGGAGGAATCAGTCACACCGCCGCCCGTTTTATTGATTTTGTAGTAACTGATCGTACCGCTGATTTTTCCATTCAACAGTTCAATCTTCACACCCACTTCGTTGCTTTTGCCAACTTCGGGAGGCATCTGAACAGAAAAACTGTTCTTATCCGTGGTCGGGAAGAGCGAGGTCGAATGAACAGCGAAAACCGAGATATCCTTGGTGATATCAAACATACCGCCAACCATCGGAGATGTTTTGCTTACATCAACGTTCTGAGTCGGGTCGGGATTGAGTGCGGTGGAATTTGGCCAGATTCTGTTCTTAATCTTAGTATTATTGATCGCTGCATTTAGCTTAAGGCGATTATCGATCGCAGATATCTGCCAACTGGCGTAATAATACTTATTGGTATTACGCTCGCGATTACCTTCATTGAAATTACTCCGATAAGTGGACGGGGCGGTGCCACCGTACGTTGGGGAAGTGTTGATACCAGCGCGAACCGGCAGATCGAACGTACTGGGTGTTTGGCCAACAATATCAGGCTCCAACCATTTGCGAGAAACAAAGTCCTCATTCCAATCTGCGGCGCCAGCTGTCACCGTATTTTTAACGGCAGCAACTTCGAATTTATAGACAGCGTTCAAACCTGTTGAGTGATCGAAATCGTTCCAGTCGCGATAGTGATAAACCTTGCGAATGGCTTCGGTAGCGGTTCCGGGATTGATCCAGCCCGTGGGAATGCAACCAAATTGGGACCAGTTTGCTACATCCCAACCCGCCGCGTTTTGGCTGTTGCCGTTGTCATCCCAACCATTGCTGTCGATCTGATTACGCGCACTGGTTTGGACATATGCCATCACGTGAAAGTTTTCGCCGAAGGCTTGTGTAATCGTGCCACGATAAAGACGGTTTTCCAACGAGCGGTTATTGCCGTAATTCGCCCAGTTCCATGTCCACGGAATTTCGGGATGGTCGCTCTGAAGTGGGATGGAAACACCAATACCAAGCTCGCCGGTTTTTGTCGGATTGGTACCGGCGGCACGGGTGTAATAGCCGAGTCCGTTTGGCTTCTGGCGGTCGCTTTTTTCAACCAAGAAGGCCACCGAAGTACCCTTCCATGGCTGGAATTCGAGATTCGTCTGCATGAAATGAACTTGGCCCTTGGAATGTTCGCGTTTGTCCTGAGTCGCAGCATTCGCTCCGTTGAACCGTACGCCAAACATTCCGGTTCCGTTGTTCATTTTGCCAGTGTAGTTGGCGTCAACCGTGGCGCGGTAGCCGCCCTCGTCCTGTGCAGTGAGCCGGACGCTGCCGAAGTTTTGATGGAAATCGACCTGCTTTGTGATGGTGTTCATGACACCACCGGCATAGGCGAGGCCGTAGAGAGCAGCGGCCGGACCTTTTACGATTTCAACCCGGGCAATACCCTGAGAATCAATCGGGTCGTAATTTCGAACACCGTCACGGAGACCCCAGTTCTGCACGAAGCCACGGAAAAGGAATGCATTGTAGGCCTGTTGGATGTTGTTGTCCGATTGCACGTCGGCACCGCCGTTTAC
>JAYTWC010000468.1:0-2510 GCA_043743635.1 Verrucomicrobiota bacterium
ATCGTCGCCGCCCAGGGCAAAGATGTACCCATCGATCGCGCCGAAAACCCTTTTGCCGTCGTCGGCATCGCCGTCTTCGACACCTGGGATAAAATCAAGCAGATCTCCCACTTTGTCGGCGAATGTACCTTAGCCACGGTTCGGCTCGCCAAGAATCCGATCCGCTTCCGCTGGCGCGACTGCGTGAGCGAGATGCAACAGTGCGGCGCCATGGCTCTGCCGATCGTCGGCCTCATCGGCCTGCTCGTCGGCCTCACCCTCGCCTACACCGCCGCCGTCCTACTGCGCGAATTCGGCGCCGATATCTATGTCGCCAATTTTGTCGGTCTCGTCATGGTTCGAGAAATGGGCCCGATGATGACCGGCATCATTTTGGCGGGACGCACCGGTGCGGCTTTTGCCGCCACGCTCGGCAACATGAAGGCTGGCGAGGAAATCGACGCCTTTGAAACCTTCGGCATCCGCTCCATCGATTTTCTCGTGCTGCCGCGCCTCGTCGCCATCACCTTGATGACACCGCTGCTCGCCCTCTACGCCAACATGCTCGGCATCGTCGGCGGTTTGTTTGTGGCCGCTGGTTTGCTTTCGATTCCTCCCACCGCCTACTGGATTCAAATGCAGCACGCGGTCGACCTTTCCGATCTTTTCTCCGGCGTGATCAAATCCATCACTTTCGGCGGCATCATCGGCCTCTCTGGTTGCTTGCGTGGCCTGCAAGCCGAACGCAGCGCCATCGGCGTCGGCCGCGCCACCACGTCCGCCGTCGTCACCGCAATCCTGCTGCTCATCGTCGCTGACGCCATCTACGCCGTGCTCTTCAATATGCTGGGGATCTAAGCTGTGCCACAACCTTCACCATCCCCAAACCAGCCCGCCATCGCCGTCGATGACCTCGAGTGCGGCTACGAGGGCCGCGTCCTCTTGCAACACATCACGTTCTCGGTGAAGCCGGGCGAACTCTTTTTTGTCATCGGCGGCAGCGGTTGCGGCAAGAGTACGTTGCTCAAACACATGATCAGCCTGCAACGCCCCACCGCCGGAACCATTCGCTATTTCGGCGAAAGTTTCACCGACGCCACTCCTTCCCGTCGCCGCGAACTTCTCCGAACCTTCGGTGTGCTCTATCAGAACTCCGCGCTCTGGAGCTCCCTCACGCTCCGCGAAAACATTACCCTTCCCCTCGAAGAATACACGCCTCTCTCCAAAAACGAACGCAACGAACTCGCCGCCCTCCGCCTCGCCCAGGTCAACCTCAGCGGCTACGAGGATTATTATCCGTCCGAAATCAGCGGCGGCATGAAAAAACGCGCCGCCCTCGCCCGCGCACTCGCCCTCGATCCAGCCATTGTGTTTTTCGACGAGCCCTCCGCCGGCCTCGACCCAATCACCTCACGCAAACTCGACGAACTCGTTCTCCAAATCCGCGACACGCTCGGCACGACCATGATCATCGTCTCACATGAGCTCGACAGCATCTTCAGCACCGCCGACCGCGTCATCATGCTCGAACGTGAAGCCAAGGGCATCATCGCCGAAGGCAACCCGCGCGAGCTCGCCAAAAATTGCTCCGACCCGCGCGTGACGGAATTCCTCCACCGCCGAGCCATGCTCTCCACCTAAAACATTTTCCGCCTTCCCAATCTTCATCCCTCCGTGAAAACCAAAATCAGCCCAACCATCGTTGGCATGTTCGTCATCGGCGCGGTGGTCCTGACGTTGATCGCCCTGCTCTCCTTCGGCGGCATCAACTTCTTCTCCAAACCCCAGCGCTTCGTCGTCTACTTCGACGAATCCATCCACGGACTCGACCTCGGCTCGCCCGTGAAACTTCGCGGCGTCCGCGTCGGCCGCGTCGTCGACCTCAACGTTCAATTCGACACCCGCAACAAAAACTCCGTGGTCGAGGTCCTCTGCGAATTCAGCCGCAGCAACGTCAAAGACGAAGTCGGTGCCATGATCGACGTCTCCTCCCGCAAGGAACTCGAGAAACTCATCACTCAGGGCCTTCGCGCCCAACTCGGTGTTTCGGGTCTGGCGACTGGTTTGCTCTTCGTCGAACTCGATTTTCCTAAAAACCCAGTCCCTATCTCCACCGTCACCGCCATCGCCGACCCGAAATTCGTCGTCGTCCCGTCATCGCCTTCCGCGATTTCCGAGTATCAAGCCAGCCTCACCGAAATTCTCTCCAACCTAAAACGCGTCGATTTCGCCGGCCTCTCCCGCGAGATGAACGGTCTCCTTGTCGATGTCCGCAAACAGGTCAACGGCCTCGAACTCGCCAAACTCTCTGAGGAATGGTCCAAAGCAGGAAGCGCCGTCAACGAACTCGCCCGCAGCGGCGATCTCCAAAAAACCTTCGCCAATCTTAACCAAACCATCGACCAGCTCTCAAAAATGCTGGCTAACGTCGACGCCCAAATCCAACCCGCAGGCGTAAAACTCAACGAAGCCATGTCCGAAGCGCAGGTCGTGTTAAAATCCTTCAACGAGGCCGCCGACTCCGCCCGCCG
>JAYTWC010000469.1:0-7083 GCA_043743635.1 Verrucomicrobiota bacterium
TTCTTCGAGGCGGGCCCGCTCGCTGGCCATCTGCTTGGAGATTTTTTCAACTTCCTCGTACTTTCCGTCAGCGAGGGCTTCGTTGTGCTGTTTTTTGAGGAAGATTTCGCGCTCGGCAATTTTGCCTTTGTAGAGCAAGTCGATCTCAGCGAGTCGACTCTTCTGTTCCGCGCTGAGTGGCTTTGCGGTGTCGGGATCGGATTTGGCGAGTCGTTCCATCGCGAGTTCGTAGGCGCTTTTCATAATGGAGAAACGTTGCCGAGGTTCAGCCGTACTTCACGCAAAAAACGAGAGTCAGTGCAGTGACAATCATGGGCGGCCAGAATCCGCCTCGTTTTCGTTTCCAACCGAGTGCGTATCCGGTCAGACAGACGCTGAGCAGGCTCGTGAACGTGACAGGGCCGAGCCAAGGCGTTCGCCAAGCGGCCGGGTACCAGGCTCCGGGCAGGTGTGAACTAAAACGGATGAGGGTGTCGATGCCCCAAAGCACCAGCAGGCTCGCGTGGTTAAACCATGCGCTGATCGCAACGACTCCGATGAGTCCGCTGGCGATGGAGATGAAACCGGCGACGATCACCAACGAGGCCAAAGGTACAAGCACGAGGTTGGCAAACAGGGCGCCAGGAACCAGCAGGTGAAAAAACTGAATCCCGGTCAGCGCGCTTACCAAGGTCGCTGCCCAGCCGATGCCGAGCGCGCCCGCCAGCCAGTTCAGTCCCTGGGCGAGTGCGCGTTGCCGCCTGTTCCACGTTACTTTGGGCAGGTCGGCGTAAGGCTGCCAGCGTGTTTGCAGTCGCTCGGCGAGCGGCAGTCCGAGGCACATGATTGCCATAACCACGCCGTAGGACAATTGAAAACTTGCGCTGAACAGCGCCGTTGGGTCGAGCACCAGCACGAGCAGCGCGGCGTTGGCGAGCGCTGCAATGCCGTTGTTGGGAAGTCGCAGGGCGAAGGCCGCTTCAAATGCAGCCACCAGCATGAAAGCGCGCACGGCAGACGGGCTTGCTCCAGTGGTGTCGACGTCGAGCCAGAGGATCGCCATCGTGAACAAACTCGCGGCCAGACGTGGGCAACGCAAAAGCATCAGCAACATGTGTAGTGATAATGCCACTACACCAATATGAAGGCCGTTGATGGCAAAAAGGTGCATCGTCCCGCTATGCATGAAAAGTGCGTCCTGCTCTGTGCTCAGCTCTTGCTTTTGGCCCAGCATCATCGCGCGGAGGATTGCGGTCAGCGCGGGCCTTTTGACGAAAACACCTTCACCGAGAAGTGCATTCATTTTGGCGACCGTTCGCTCGCAGAAAAGCCGGTAACTGGAAGGCGGACGGGAAACGGCGACGATGCGTCCGCGGTTGAGTCGGAAATTTAGGCCCATGTTCGTCAGATAACCCTCGAATGTATCCGTGGGTGCGATACGCGGTAGTGTTTGTAACACACCGATCACGGCGATTTCGGTCGAGCGTATCGGCGGTTCTTCTCCTGGGCGCCGGGTGAGTGAGAAATAGAGCCGTTGCCCCATCAGCTCATCGAGATGCGCATCAGTCTGTACGATGTGGGCGAAACCTGAGATCTGTGTTCCCTCGGGTGACGTTGGAAATGCGCGTTCGATGTGCAGGGTGAGTCGAGCTTCGCGCGGAGGTAAATTGTCCCATATTGCCAGGCGCGCGCGGCGCAGTTCGTAGTAGGCGGCGCCGGTTAGCACAAGCCCGAGGCAAAGGCTGATCACCCATGCGGCCGGTCGTTTTACCGTGAAAACTGCACCGATAATGGCGATGAGCGCTCCGGTTAACAGCCACGTGGGCGAGGGGATTGGCGCGATCGTTCGGCCCGCGATTATTCCGACCATGAAGGGCAAAAGTAGCCACAGCATCGGCGCACGATGGCGCAAACTGCGTGGCAGGGGTAGTGCCGTGCGTGAATTTTCTCCCGTGGGGGTGAGAGCGAATTCGTTGAAAGGGCTTTCCATTATGGCGAAATGGCGAAAATTGGTGAGGTAGAAAATGCCTCCTCCCGATCAATCCGACTTTTTCGGAGACACCGAACCAACGCTGGCGAACGAAATGCCCGGCGGCAAGCCTGCGTCGTCATCGGATGCAACTCGTCGCGAACGTCAGCCGCTGGCGGCTAGGATGCGTCCGCGTACGTTGCTCGAGATCGTTGGTCAGGAACAATTGACGTCTGCAGGTTCGCTTTTGCCTCGGTTGATCACGAGCAATCGGTTCGGCAGTTTGATTTTCTATGGACCGCCTGGTTGCGGAAAAACCAGTTTTGCCGAGGTGATCGCGCACGAAACAAAGAGCCGTTTCGTGCGGGTCAATGCCGTGATGTCCAACGTGGCCGAGTTACGTGAGATCCTCGCGACCGCCCGGCGCCGCACGGATGCGCCGACGCTCCTTTTCATCGACGAGCTGCATCGTTTTAATAAATCGCAACAAGATCTGCTGCTGCCCGATGTCGAGGAAGGGACGGTGCGGCTGATTGGTGCGACGACCCATAATCCCGGATTTTATGTGAATCCGCCGTTGTTGAGCCGCAGTCATTTGTTTCGGTTGGAGCCGCTCTCAGCCACGGCGGTAGCGGGTGTGCTGAAACGCGCGTTGGTCGATGGAGAGCGTGGGTTGGGTGAACGTGGTTGCACGGCGGACGACAAGGTGCTCGTCGATCTCGCGGTGTTGTGCGATGGCGATTTGCGACGTGCGCTTAACGCTCTTGAAGTGTTGGTGCTTAGCCTGCCGGAGCAGTCGGAAATCACTTCGGCCGAGCTGGAGGTTTTTGCGCGCGAGCGGCGGATTCGCTACGATGCCGACGAGGATGAACACTACGATACGATTTCGGCTTTCATCAAAAGCTGTCGCGGTTGCGATCCAGATGCTGCTGTTTATTGGTTAGCTAAGATGCTGGCCGGTGGCGAAGACCCGCGGTTTATCGCCCGGCGGTTGGTGATTCTTGCCTCGGAGGACGTGGGGCTGGCCGATCCGCTGGCGTTGCCGCTCACGATTGCGGCGCATCAGGCGTGCGATTTTGTCGGTCTTCCTGAATGCGAGTATGCGTTGGCTCATGCGACGCTGTACATCGCTTTGGCTCCAAAGAGTAATTCGGCTAATCTCGCTTTGCATGCGGCGAAAAACGCCATCGCGAGCCAGCCGGTGCAATCCGTGCCGCTGGCGCTGCGCGACAAAGGTGGTCAGGCCAGCAAGCGTGCGGGTCACGGCAAGGGTTACGGCTACTCTCACGATTATCCGGAGAATATTTCGGGGCAAAACTACCTGGAAAAACCTCTGACGCTCTACACGCCGAAAACGGTGGGCTTTGAGGCGAAAATTGCGGAGCGTTTGGCGCGCTGGCAGGGACTGAAGGCTCAGCTACGGGGCTCAAAGAACTGAGGATTACGCGGCTTTTACTGCGCGTTTACCGAATGAGGCTTGCGAGAACGCGTTTGGGGCGCGTAAGTAGTTGGCATATGAAGATCAACGCCGCGTTAGCGAAGTCGTTGTTGCTGGCCGCTTCGGTCGGCATGGTGATGCCGTTGTTGGCGAAGCCGCCAGCTAAAGCCGCGCCTGCTCCTGCAAAACAAGGAGAAATCGCCAAAACTGACGAAACACCCGAGGCGACGATTCCCGGTGTCTCGGCACCGCGGGCGAAGGGTGGATTTATCGGGATCGAAGTGAATGACAGCGGTTTCAAGCTGTCATTTTACGACAAGGATAAAAAGGCTGTTGATTGCGACGTGGCTCGTGCTGCGGTGCGTTGGAAACCTGATTACAAGATCGGTGAGGAGCGCCGGGTGCTGAATCCTTCTGGTGATGGAAAAACCTTGGTCTCAACTCCTGTGCGTCCGCCGTATAATTTCCGCTTTTCCCTCACGCTGCTGAGTGAAAATGGCGAGGCCGTGGAAAGCTTTCCGGGTCTCAAGTTCTGAGTACGGAACAGGTCCGCTGCTCGCTGGGTTGACAGCTCGTGACGCCTCGTTGACGTTCTTCGTCCCATGTCGGACGTTCACGCTTCTTTCGATTCGGTAGAGTCTGCGATTCAAGATATCGCGGCAGGTAAACTCGTTATCGTCACCGATGACGAAGATCGCGAAAACGAGGGCGACCTCATCATGGCTGCGTCAAAAGCCACCCCAGAAACGGTCAATATGATGATCCGTTATGGCAGCGGGATCGTGTGCGTGCCGATGCTGGAGCCGCAGCTTAAACATCTTGGCCTCGGTCCGATGGTTAGCCGCAACCGCGATACTTACCGCACGGATTTCACGGTCACGGTGGACGCGGCTGAAGGCATTGCCACGGGCATCAGCGCGTATGATCGCACGCGGACGATTCACATTCTGGCAAATCCGGAGTCGCAGGCGGAACAGCTCGTGCAGCCGGGACATGTTTTCCCGTTGCGCGCGCGTCCGGGTGGCGTCCTTGAGCGTGCGGGTCATACAGAGGCCGCAGTTGATTTAGCGATGCTGGCTGGTTTGCATCCGAGTGGTGTGCTATGCGAAGTAGTGAACGACGATGGCACGGTGGCGCGCTTGCCGCAGCTGATGGAGTTTAAGAACAAGTTCGGTTTGAAGATGATCTCGATCGCTTCGCTGATTGAGTACCGTCATCGGCGCGATCATCTGGTTGAGGAGGTTTGTGCCAAACCGTTTGCCTCGGAGTTTGGCCAGTTCACCGTGCATGTTTTCCGCAACACGATCGACGGGCGTCATCATTATGCCTTTGTGATGGGTGTGTTGAATGCCGAGCCGACGTTGGTGCGGGTGCATAGTGAGAACCTGTTGGGCGATGTGTTTCGCGCGGCGGGCGTGGACAGCCACCGGACGCTCAATGCTTCGCTCGAAGCCGTGGCGAAAGCGGGCCGCGGTGTGATTTTGTACATGGAGCCGGGCAATCGCGGTGAAGCGGTGATCCAGCGTCTTGGGGCAAAAACTGGCGAAGGTCCGGCGATGAGTTTCCGTGATTACGGCATCGGCGCACAAATCCTAGTGGCGCTCGGTCTGCGTAAAATCCGTTTGCTTTCGAACAGCTCACGCAAGGCGATCGGCCTCGATGGCTATAATTTGGAAATCGTCGAGCAAGTGCCGGTTTAAGACGGCGGTGCGGTGAGGTGTTCCATTTACCTACGCCGTTAATCTATGGCTTCCCCCACCTTTATTCAGAGTTCTCGGGTTGGCCGAAGTATATTTCAGTTACGGGGCGACGTTATCGAGATCACACAAACGATTCTTGGCCGGAGGCAGGAAACCCGGATTCCAATAAAGACCTTGAGTCGAGACTACGACCGAATCGCACGTCGTATGCCCCAGTTGTTCGTCATTCCATTGGTTCTGTGTATACCGTGTTTTTGGGTGATTGACTACATTCTTGGTCAGAAAGAGGTGCCGCATGAATTCGCCATTTATCCCGGTCTTTTCATGCTCGCCCTTGTCGTGGCTGCGATGCGTGGTGTGCCACGGATTGATCGATTTCAATTCTATGATTATTGGAAAAAACCAATATTCCATATCATTCGCGAGAAGAAGCAGGGCGAGGAATGTGACGCTTTTGTGCGTGAGCTTCTTGAACGCATCGAGTGCGGCGAAAACGGACGGTCGATCTCGGACCATAAGACTGAACTTGAAGGAGTGTCTGATGGGCTTTTCCAGGTTCAAGTCGGTGAGCACCGTTGGAAGGCGTCGGTCCTTTTGGGGGTATTTTCTGCCGGTCTACCCTGGTTCGACCAGCTCGCTCGTTTAATCGGGAATCTTCAGTTTATGCTGGTTTTCGGTTCAACTGTCGGTGGTTTGGTGTTTTGCGTACTTTCCTTTCAGTCAAAGGAGCGGTTAAGGTATTTGTCGGTTTTTGGTGCGGCACTTTCGTTGATTGCACCGCTGATCTATAAAACCGGGTTTTATCTGGTTTAAGTGGTCGTTTGTTTTACGTAGCGCCAATTGTTCAAAGAAGCCATTGGGTTGCTGCTCTCGCAGAATTTCTAAGTGGCGGAGTTAGAGGTCCCGGCTGTTGGTCGTCAGAAAAGAGATTGCGCCTTGGCCAGCGGACGCGCACACAGAACGGTTACGCTATGAGTCTCGATGCTCCCAAAGAACTGACTGTTGTTGATGGTACCGCCCTTTCGGTCGGTGTCGTCGCTGCGCGCTACAACCCGACGCTTGTCGATGCGTTGCTGCATCAAGTGTATGATCATTTGCAGGCGGCGGGGGTGAAGGAGAAGAAGATCCGCGTTTATCGCGTGCCTGGCTCGAATGAATTACCTAGCGCTGCTCAGTGGTTGGCCTCGGCGACCAAGCCTGACGTGATCGTTGCCCTGGGTGTGATTATTCGTGGTGATACGAAGCACTACGAACTCGTGGCTGAGGCTTCTGCGCAAGGGCTGATGCGGGTGGCGCTCGATACGCGTATCGCGGTGATCAACGGTGTGGTGGTGGCGGAGAACTTGAAGCAGGCCGAAGATCGCTGCCTCGGCAAAATAAATCGCGGAGCTGAGTTTGCCCGCGCCGCCCTTGAGATGGCAGATCTGAAACGACGTTTTTCAAAATGAGCAGCAGCAAACCACAATTTGCCCAGCGTAGGGCCGGCCGTGTCGCCGCGCTCCAATATCTTTTTGCCTGGAGTATTAATCCTCCGGCCAATCTTGCGAACGACCTTCAGGCGTTTTTCGAAACGCAGGAAAATCCGCGCGAAACTTACTCGTACGGTGAAGAGATCATTCATGGCGTGATCGAGCACATCGCCGATCTCGACGCGCGCATTAAAGGACTCGCGCACAACTGGGAGTTCGAACGCATTGCGAAAATCGACTTGGCGATTCTGCGTTTGGCGATGTTTGAGATGCTTTATCGCAAAGACGTCCCTCCGGTCGTCTCAATCAATGAGGCAATCGATCTCAGTAAGCAATTTTCCAACGCCGACGCAAAGCGCTTCATCAACGGCATCCTCGATCGCTTGAAAGACCAGCTCGGCCGCGACTCCCGCAAAGCAGCGGAGTAGAATTTTTTAAATCTGGAACTCAGGAACTCTGGAAATGGCCGAGCTAGGTAACAAAGAGTTGAGTGGGCGCGTGATTGAGGCGGCGATTCGCGTCCACAAA
>JAYTWC010000470.1:0-2348 GCA_043743635.1 Verrucomicrobiota bacterium
GGCGCTTTGCTTGAGCGGTAGAACCAAGCGCTTGGCGGAAATTTCTTTCGCCTGCCAGTGTGCCGGATCATCGTACTGCGCGATATCAAGTCGTTCCATTAGGCTCTTGATCGGCACGCGACGTCCATCGCGCATCGGATGTACCTCAACCATGGTTGGGCCCGCATACTTAACGTTGTTCTTGCGCAGCTCGGCCTTCGACTGGTCGCAGGCTTCCTTCGGATAAAGTTGTTCGGGGCACGAGAACAGCGTGCACAAACCACACGAGCAGCACATCGCCGCCCAGTCGTTGAAACGCTCCGCGCCCGTCGCCGTGAACGCCAGCGTGCGCATGACCTGATGCGGCTCGACGGCGTAGCCGAGGAGGAATCGCGGGCAAAGCTCCGTGCAATAACGGCACTGGTCGCACGCGGATTTACCGATGGCGTTTTGTTGCGGCGCAGGCTTCAACTTGCGCTCGACCACGCTATGATCACGTGCGAGCACGATCACGCCGCCCGTGGTTTTCGTCACCGGACGATCAAGTTTATCCGTCGTTTCGCCCATCATCATGCCGCCAATGGCGATCACGGGGTCGTCCACCGTCGCACCACCTGCGGCGGCAATACAGTCGCGCAAAGAAACGCCCAGCGGCACGGTGATGGTGACGGGGTGCTTGACCGCGCCAGCGATGGTAAGAGTTTTGTGCGTGACGGGCTTTCCCTCGGCAGCGGCGGCGATGTTGATGTAGGTCTCGACGTTGCAAACGACCGCGCCGACGTTGAGCGGAATTCCGCCCGGCGGAATCAACCGGCCCGTGGATTCATAAACCAAATCGTATTCGTCGCCCGCCGGATAATAATCGCCGAGCAGATGAACGCGGACCGCAGTGCCTGCACAAGCGGCCTGAACCGCTTCGACCGCGTGTTTGTTCTTCGCCTTGATGCCGACGATGCCGACCGTGGCGCCGACCGCTTCCATCGCGAGCTGCATACCGCGGATCATTTCTTTCGCCTGACGTTCCATGACGACCGCGTCCTTGTGCAACAACGGTTCGCACTCGGCACCGTTGGCGATGACCGTATCAGCCTTGGCGGCGAACTTGACGTGAGTGGGAAAACCACCGCCGCCAGCACCGACGACACCGGCTTGTTTGATCTTTTCAACGAGGCTCATGGGTAACGAAGAGCCGAAAGATATGATCGAAGTCCGTCATTTATCAAGACGGAAGAAGACGAGATATCCTATTTCAAAATGGCCTCCGCTCTTGAACCGCCGCTGATGAAACTTTAGTTCCTTTAGGCACTATGCCGGGAATAAGAACCGCCTATCGCTGCAAAATCGGCTCACACATCGTTTATCCGCTGCGTTTAGCCGAAGTTCAAAACTCGCTTGATTCAGCAACTGCGACCTTCGACATCGCAGTAAAATTCTTTGACTATAAGGCTCCAAAACAAGGAGAAGCTCGAACCAGCTACCCTATTGCCGAAATATCATACGATCCGGACGATCCAAACCAACGCGAAGTAACGTTACGGCCTTTCCCCAAAGGCCTCCATTTCGAAGTGAACGAAAAACTAAAGATTTTGTTCACGCAAAAAGTCACACCTTGGCTGCTAAAAAAGCATCCGCTTGGCTGGGAGCAAAAATACCATGCCCTTCGAATTTCGTACGACATAGAGATGAAAAATTTTGTCATGATAGAATTCAACGCGGCGTAACACGGCGCGCCCGGCCGTCGCGCCCTACCCTCAAACCAGTCGAGCAGGCACAAAAAACGGCGCCCCATTTCTGGAGCGCCGTTGAATTGAATCTTTGGATACGAGTTAGGCTTGGACTTAGTAGTCCATGCCGCCGCCCATACCGCCCATGCCGCCGCCGCCGTGACCGCCGCCGGAAGCTTCTTTCTTCTCCGGGATTTCGGTGATCATGCACTCGGTGGTGAGGAGCAAACCAGCAATCGAAGCCGCGTTCTGCAGCGCGGTGCGGGTAACCTTCGTCGGGTCAACCACGCCGGCTTTGACGAGATCTTCGTATTTGTCGGTAGCAACATTGTAGCCAATGTTACCCTTGCTCGCGAGGACTTCCTTGACGACCACGCCGCCATCGACACCTGCATTGGTGCAGAGCATGCGGATGGGGTGTTCGATCGCGCGACGCACGATCTGAGCGCCAAAGGCTTCGTCGCCTTCGAGCTTGAGGGCTTCGATCGCTTTGACCGTACGGAGCAGAGCGACACCGCCGCCGGCGACGATACCCTCTTCAACCGCAGCGCGTGTGGCGTGCAGTGCGTCTTCAACGCGGGCTTTCTTTTCCTTCATTTCAACTTCAGTGGAAGCACCGACGTTGATGACGGCGATACCGCCGGC
>JAYTWC010000471.1:0-6019 GCA_043743635.1 Verrucomicrobiota bacterium
TTTAGAAATCCTTCACCTCGCAGGTGAAACGATCGAAATCCATAACTTTGCCTGCATCCTTGGTTTCTTAGATTCTTCGTAGTTCAAATGCGGTTTCTAAGATGAAATTGTTTGCGCGAGAATCGGTGGACGAAAAAAGCCCCTCAAAAATTGAGGGGCTTTGAAGGTTAACCAATTGGCAGAAACTATAAACCGGCGGCGGAGACGAGCGGATCGGTCTTGAAGATAATTTGGAAGTTACTCTGCGACGGCACCAAGGCTTGAGGGGTGCCGGGCGGGAAGTTTCCGTCGATAATGAATTGATGGAGACGAGGCGACGGGAAGCAATTCGCGCCATGGCCGTTCCAGTAGACTTGGATATCTTTGGCCGGATCACGTCCGTACGCTTGTTTGATGTGTTGGACCTCGCTCGTGAACATCGATACCATGGCACCTTTGACCACGAGCGGTGTGCAGGGGGTGCCGTTGGTGGGCTTGAAATCCTCCAGCGCGTGGGTGAAAAACTCGAAGATCGGAAAATCTCCGGTGGCGATGCAGGCGGAGATCTCGATGCGTTCATTAGTGTTTAACCATTCCACCGTTCTATATTTATAGGAGTCTGATTTGGTTTCATCGCCGTTATTCCAGCCAGGGAAACTATTCTGGCGGCGGGTTAATGTGCTTACGCTAGAGGGCTCATTGAGGTATCCTGTTTGGGATGCCCAACCAGGGCTCAGCACCGTAAACATGTCGCAGAAGATGGCTGACGGGATTTCCGGGTTATTGGCGCTGGTCGAGGTTAACGTATCGGTGGTGGCGTATTTCGTGGGATCGGTGGAGGTCACGTTGGTGCCCGTGGTATAATCGCCATCACTATTCCAACTACCGATAAGGTACAAAGGTGCGTTGGTGGCCAAGGTGAAGCCTGAAGTCAGTGTGTTCGCTGCGTTGGCATCAAATTTATTGATCGTAACCGAGGGGAGTTGTTCGGCATTGATGACCTGCAGGCCCATGGTTGCATTGGCCGGATCGCAGATGGTTTGCGTATCTACGGTGCCGGGATAGGTGCGGAATGCTGCTGCGATTGGAACGGTTTTATCCTTACGCGTGATCGTGGTGGTATCGGACGTACGTAGGGGGTATCTCGTTTCTTCAGTCGAGGCGTAATCGAATAAGTACGTATCCAGATAGCTGTGGCCGGTTACCCTATCCGTAGCTGGAGTTATCAGGGTTTCATCTGATATCTCTGGATGTTTCGGATTGTTGACAAATACGCTGGTCGATGGGGCATGGTTGAGCCTGGCCGATGTTTCACCGCCGGTGTCCCATAAGACGGTGGTCGTGGTGGGGAATTCTACATAAATAATACCATTCCATTGCGCGGTACCGTTGTTAAACGCTTGTCGGAAGGCAGATGCTTCTGCGCCATACTTAGCTGCAACATTTGCGATGGGCTCTTCCATGATTTGCTTCAGCCGACTAATATCCAAGGTAAGCAGATGCACACCACGGCCCAATCGTGAATCGTGCAGACCATAGAGAGGGAAAGAATTATTACTTCCTGAAGTAGCTGTGGCGGAAATGGCGGTCGGCGTTGTCCTAGGGGAGTTTGGATTGCCGATTCCCGGCAATACACTGCTATAGGTCGTGGAATATGCAGCCGCTGAAGCAACGCTCGTTACCGGGTAATAACATTCGATATGATAGCGATGCCAGGCTTCATTTAATACTCTTGCCTTACGGTTTGCAGTGCTGGATTCGAGATCGGCTGTTCGCACGCGCGCCGGGCTCCACGTTGTGGCAGCCGAAGCCGTGGTTATATTAGTTTCTGTTCCCAGCACGTCGATTGGTTGCGGAGCCACACCTGCGGTATAAGCGTAACTGCCGGTGTTTTCGGCGCGTGTATAATCCGCGCGGCCAATGACGTCGGTCGGGAAAGGGATCCGCACGCGATCATTGGTGTAATCAGTAGGATCGTTGGCGCGGGCCTTATTGGCAGGTTTTGCGTAAGCGCGTACGA
This sequence comes from Verrucomicrobiota bacterium, assembly GCA_043743635.1. GTDB lineage: Bacteria > Verrucomicrobiota > Verrucomicrobiia > Opitutales > Opitutaceae > JADKHC01. Next base: position 2,000 of record JAYTWC010000471.1, read on the forward strand.
TATAATTGGCGGGGTTTTTTGATTGGGGAAGAGGCGTGAGCTTAGTTGAATCTACCCACTTACTTGCGTAGGCCGACGTCGGGCAATATCCAGTTTTGGCAGCAAGAGCAGAGGTGCTATCATCATAAATAGTGGGGTCATAATCAATTAATGTGCCTAAAGAATCCCGCGCTATATATTCCACGCGCAGCACGAGCGAGGCGTTGGCCGACAAATTATAGCGGTAATTTGTCTTTTGAGTTGGTGCGGTTGACGTGCTTTGGCGAAGAGCATTGGACGGAGGCAGCAGGGGCTCGATGAGGAAGTACGGGCTGTTGTTGGCGGTTCCGTCGGTGGCCATACTATAATTCTTGGTACCGATGGGTGTAATGATCGGAACCTTGTGCGATTTGTCCTGAAGATAGCCAAGGAAGAGATTGGTCGCGGTGTCCTTCCAGTTCGTCATTTGGCTGTCCGTGGTTTTATCGACGAAGCGATACAGAAAGTTATTGGCAGTCGGTGTATCGGTGTAGATCGGAATGTCACCGCCACTGAGACCACCGGTGGAAGGAGGGGTGGTGGTGGGGGTGGTGGTTTGGGTGCCACTGCCATTGCCGGTCGGTTTGATGACGATCTTATCAAGGTCAAGATCGCCATTGGTTTTTTCGGGAGCGAGTGCAAAGCCGTTTGCACCTGAACCGCCACTGTCGATGATGCTTCCGCGGTAGAACCGGTTGCCAGCGGCAACAAAACCGTTGTAGATGGCATGGTCGTTATTTTGGGCGTTGAGAATAAGGTTACCGTTGGTGTGCACGGACCCCATGACCTTAAAACCGCGGTGCATATGGAGTTGGCCCTGGAAGAAGACCGCGTGTTGGAAAAGGTTCTTGATGTTAATATTGATGTCCTTGCACGCATACGATACTTGGGTGATGCCGCCCTGAATAGAGGTGACAGCTGAGACCATGGTGATCGTTTCTTCGTAAACCCATTCACCGCGATTAGGGTCTGAGTCATCCGTGGTTTTCGGATCTTTATAAACGCGCACCTGGGATTGCGGACGGGGCATTACCGTGACTTTGATATCGGTAAATTCGATCGGGTCGTTGCCACTTGAGGTGGCGGGCAAACCGTTTTTGTTTTTTAGAAAACTGAGTGCTGCGGCGGAAAAAGGGAAGGGTTTGGGTGAGCCTCCGTACTGAGGAATGTAGGTGCAATTATCGAGACCCTTGTCATTGGCGTCGTTAGTGACGAAGGCGTAGGCATAATCGATCGCGGCTTCGGCCGCGTTCATCGAATGGAGTTTGAGTTGCTGCCGAATTCCCATCTTACGCTGGAAATTGATCAGGCTGGCGACCGATAAAGCGAGGATGCCGCCGATGGTTAATGTGAGCATGACCGCCATGAGGGGGCCGCCACCTTTAATGGATCTTTTCATAAATAGGAGATTATCGAAGGTTAAAGGAGACTTCAGTGAGGTTGGAGCTTTTGACGATGTTTCCGGCGCCGTTGGTTTCTTCGCGTACGAGAGCAATGCTTGCATTGTTGCCATCGCCAAAATGGGCAAATGGACCGTCGGTCGCGATGGAGACCAGTTTATCTTGTACCACGGCTGCGCCGCTACCGGTGAACGTGGTATAATAATCGCTCACTAGCTGGGCGACTGGCTTGGGCTTGTTGCTGCTGTCGACGGCTTGGGCTGCGGGGACTTTGAAGGTTAGATCTTTCCCGGGATAGCGTTTGAGGGTGCCGGTGGCGACGAGATTGCCGCCTGTATAATAATAGAATATGATATCAGTGACAAGTTTGGTGTCGAAGCCTTGGACGAGTTTGGTCTTGGTGAGGACAAGGACCTTGCCTCGTTCCAGACCATTGGCCGCGTTGCCGTCATCCACGGGGATGACGACGGGAAGAGCCGGAGATCCCTGCCACGTGGATTGATCGGCTGAGTAAAAGATCGTGACGCCGTTGGCAACTTTGCCGTCGATCTGGAGTTTTGCGGACAGTCCCCATTGTTGGATGCTGTTTTCGACGTCGTTGGTGGCTTTGAGGGAGGCTTTCATGCCTTCGAAGATAAACCAGGTGGCGGTGCCGATGACGAAGACGCCGATCGCCATGGCGTACATCACCTCAATCAAGGACATGGCGGCATTGCCTGAGCGCGGGAATGTTTTTTGAGAAAGTTGCATGGGCGGTGGCGCTTAGTTAAAGATGTAATTGGGGGCGGGGAAGGTTAGTTGTATCTGATTGAGCGTCTTGATCGGATAGCCGCTCATGGACCAGCGGTAGATGAAGGTCATCTCAAGTATATCAAAAGCGGGCGTGGTCCCGGCCTCGGTGTAACTGTGTCTCAGGGTTATCCAGTAACTGACTGGAATCGAAGGCGAGGAGGCGAGCCTCCCGAGTTTGAGGGTGACGTCGTTCCAATAAGGATTGACGTCGGTGGACGTCACGGTGGTCGTCGTGCCCGAAGTTTTGGCATCTACCTTCCGATTGATATGCAGGGTGAGCGTTTTGTAGCCATCCGAGAGATCGGATGGATCGACCGTGATGACATTAAAATTGAGCGGGCTGGCGGTGGGGGCTTGGTATGATTGCCAGATGGCATCTGGTCCCAGGTTTTTGAGTTGGTCGGCGACGCCGAAGGAGCTGTTGGCGATATGGACGTTGTTTGTCTGCCACTTTGAGTAGCGCAGGTTTTGCAGGAAGAGGCTGGTTAGGCCGGTCATGCTCATGCCGAGAATCATCATCGACACCATCACCTCAACGAGGGTGAACGCGCGGGTGAGGGATCTTGAGGTGCGCTGGACTGGAATGGTTGAAGTACCTTTCATGGACAGAGATTAGCAGGTCGTTGTTCGAGCGGTAAGGGGCGGATGGAGGAAAAAAGACTCTAATGCACTAGGGCCGAAGGCCTCTATTTGGCGTCACTTCGAATGAAGAGTGCGGTGGCTTGCGAACGGCGGGAGACGTTGAGTTTGTCAAAAATGTTGGCGAGGTAGTTCTTTATGGTTTTCTCGCTGAGGTTCATCTCCATGCCGACTTCTTTGTTGGTTTTGCCTTCGGCGATGAGGGCGAGAACGCGGCGCTCTTGCGGTGAAAGCGAGTCGAGGAGTTTCGGTTGATTGCCACCTGCTTTGACGAGGTTCATCACTCGTGCGGTGATGGCGGGGTCGAGAATCGATTTGCCGGCGGCGACATCCAAGATCGCCTGCACGAGGCCGCGGCCGTCGATTTCTTTGAGGAGATAGCCGTTGCCGCCGGAATGAATGGCTTCGTCGACGAGGCGGTCATCCACGACTGAAGTGAGGAAGAGGATGCGGGTTTCGGGGAGTTTTTGCAGGATTTGTCGGCAGGCGTCGAACCCGGTGCCATCGGGTAGGCGAATGTCCATGAGCACGACGTCGGGCTTAAGTTTGACTGCGGTCGCGACGGCATCCGCAACGTTGGCGGCTTCGCCAATAATAGTCATGGTTCGCTCGGATTCGAGCAGGGCACGCAATCCAGTGCGGACGAGTTGGCTGTCGTCGACGAGGAGGAGTCGTACCGAGGGAGGTTGCGAGGGTTTCATGTCGTGGAGTCTTTCGCGTGGATAGGCAAAGTGAGGATGGTTCGGGCGCCCTCGTTGGGCGCACTGACGATACGCAAGGTGGCGTGGATGCGGTCGGCGCGGGCCTGGAGGTTGTTGAGGCCGTGGCCGCGGGCAGTGCGATTTGTCAGGTCAAAACCCTTACCGTTGTCTTGAACCAAAAGGCCAAGTTCACCGGTGCTTTCGTGCAGGCGGATTGTGATTTTGTCGGCATTACCGTGACGCAGGCTGTTGCTGACGGCTTCACGAATGATTTGGAGCAGGTCGGCGCTCTGGTTGTCGGTGAGTCTGGCCGCAGCAGGCTCGTCGATCCTCAGGTCGAACGTGGCGATGCGCCCAACGGCGAGCGTTTGGGTGAGTGAAAGAACCGACGCGGCGAAGCTTTGGTGGCGCAGATTTTCGGGAGCCAAGCCGTTGATGTAGCTGCGGACGTCGCGGATGGAGGCGTTTAG
>JAYTWC010000472.1:0-7178 GCA_043743635.1 Verrucomicrobiota bacterium
CGGCCAGATCTCACCGGCGACATTCATTCCGCGATCCAGCATTGATTCGGCAAAACTCATGTCGTACGCCGGGCTCAAGCGCCATCCCTTGGCTTCATCATACAAGAATGCGTGATTTTTGCCGTGATCGTCCGCATTCGAAGCCAGGACGTTGAACACAACGCGCCTGGCCCACTCCTTCAGCTCATCCTGCGGAAGCCCCATTTTTAGCATCCCCCTAAAGACATCGGCATAATCCATCTGCCGGGGATGCTTGTGCAGCAGTCCGCTCACAGAATGGCAGTGATGACGCGCCTTCCCGTCACCGCCTGGCACAACATCAAAGCGTTTGATCATCAAGTGGCGTTTGTCGCCATCAGGAGCCAGTCGTGTTTCGGTCGTACGGATGCCCGCTTCGGCCGCCATCTTCGCGTAGGCATGCTCGCACTGCGACATGCCCTTTCGCCCTGGCATTTCAAATTTAACCATGTACGGGATAGCAACCCCGTCAGGATCGCCAACACCCAAAGAGCCGTCTGGATATGACAAAACCAACGCTTTGGGGTAAGCCCCGCCGGCTGTGCCCCCGCGATTCAGTTGGGATAGCACTTGCGACGGTTCACCGCGCTCGATCGCCAACGCCCCGCGCGCGAGTGCAGCGACCTCGATCGCTTCCATTCGCCGCCGGGCCGGCTTACCGGTGTCCACCTTCATTGCCGGTCTGAATTGCAACGCACCAATGCCGCGCGCTCCACGCCAAGCCAGAAGGTCCATGGTCGAAGGCGCGCCGAGTCCGAGGCGCTGGAAGTCACGAGCTGCCACCTTCCGCCCCCACTCGTCAGGCACACAATCGAAGATCAGCCCGGGCAGACCATCCAGTCCTTTCGCCCCATTAAAGCCAGCTGTGTTGAACGGGAGCGCAATCGGCGAAAGATTCCGCCCACTCTTTATCCAACCTTCATCGTAAAGAAAATAGATTGAGCCGCGGTTCACAAGATGCCCGACAAGCGACCCGTCATGCCACAAAACCTCAAGATGTGAGTTCGAGCTCAAGAGTGCACCTTTGCCTTTCCGGCACGTTGCCGCTCAGGCTTCAGAAGGTCTTTGAGTGTAATGTCAGGTTCGGGTTGTGGCACGAGCTCACCCAAGGCCTCGCCGCGATCGAAAAAACCAATTGCCTTGGCAATGTGTCGGAATTCCACGGTCCCATCACCCTCTTCGATTTTTCGATAGGTTGGACGAGTAACACCGAGCGCTTTCGCAACGTACTCCATCGAGAGGTTGCGATGCAGCCGCTGGCCGCGAATTCGGGCACCAAGCTTTTTCATCGCCTCAATCTCACCATGCACAGAAAACACTGCGTAATTCATAGTTGACATTGCATTCATTTAATTAGGCTTTTTGTCAATTATATTTGCCGTTATCATGCGGCGAAGTAGTTATTAGGACATCGGTTAAAGGTAACTGTTAACGGATTTCAATTCCTGCACCTGGCCGCAGCGTTGCCCGGATCAAGCGTCGGCTGCGTCGGTCGCGCGGCCAAAAATCCTGGCAAAACGGATGGCGCCGCCCCGCTGCACCATCCTTTAAACCTAAACTATCTGCCAAATCTAATAGGTATGATCCGAGCAAGCTCTGATTAGCCCGTCAGAAATTTGGCCAACATAATTAATGTCACGCGTAGATTTAGCGGAAATCCCACGCAAACGTAATTAATGTCACGCCGTCGTTGGTGCCGAAAAAATTAACGTTATCAGGCAATGGGTTATAAATCGTCCGCCAACAGAATTAATGGCTCCGACCAATCTTGTCGAAGACATTAATTCTGTTGTTCAAAAAACAGAATCTACAGGCCCGGGAGATTCCTCTCGGGCCTTTTGTTTTGCTACGAGAGCGTATCAACTAAAACTATAGCTGCTTTGGGAGGGCGGGGCGCTGTCCCCGCCGATCGGCGCCGACGGCGCGGCGCCCTCCATCCAGAGGGGCGATTCATATTTGAGGCTACCGTTTTATTTAAAATGCTTTAGCCCGTCTCAATGCTACCAGGCTGCGCCGCCTTACGCCCGCTTGTTCGGCCACATGTTCAGCAACAGATTTGCCAGCGTGATCAAGCCGCCACCGGCCAAAAGACTCCACGTCGCCACCTCATTCGCATAGGCAATCCCGCCCCAGAGCGAAAAGAGCGCAGGCAGCCACAACGCGAACAGCGACCCGAAAATTGGTTCTACGCAATAGATCAGGCCCGCTTCGATCGCGCTGATTTTCGGCTGCCAGCAGTTCATGATGACAAAAGCGGCCAACGTGCACGTGAGCGTGAGTACAAGGGTCAGACCTGCCCACGCCGGCGCAGAGCACAGCGCCACCACCGCGCCCAGGTTTGGCATCGTCAACGTTAGCAAACCGGAAAATACCAACGCTTCGGTCACAAACATCACCGTCGTGATCCGCAACGCATCATTGGCCGCAAACTCCTTTTGCTCGAGGCAGAGAATCTGGCCGGCATAAAACACCGAACACACCAACGTCATCCACTCGCCACGCCCAAACGACAGCGTGCGCCAGTCAAAACGTCCGAGAATCGCCACGCCCGCCAGCACCAGCAGCCCCGAAATCCACACGCGCCCGCCCGGGCTTTTCCGCTGTCGCAAGGCAACCCACACCGGAATCAATATTGCATACAACTGCGTGAGAAACGCCGACGTCGACGCACTGGTCGATTGCAGTCCGTTATTTTGAAAAATCGTCCCCAACGAAGTGAATAGTCCGAGTTCTATCCCTTGCCGCAACTCCAGCCGTGTCAGCCCACCGAGCTTCCGTGCCTGCCACACGAGCATAACCAGCGCAGCTAGCACAAAACGCGGCGTCACCGTCATCGCTGTAATAAAGCTGCTCGAACTTCCCGGAACAATCGCCTCATGCATCAACACGAGACCCTTGATCGTCGGGAAACTCAGGCCCCAAAACAAGTTTGCCAGCAGCAACATCATGAGCGCACGGACGTGCTGGGGATGTTGTTGGCGCGGATTCACAACCAACAATACCGCCCCCTCGCGCAAAACTTCAACCCCGCGCTCACTCCGCCGTCACCCGCAATTCCGCAGCATCACTTTTCAATGATGCACTCGCGGGCGAGCCCAACAACGTGCCAGAAACCGTCGCTGCGTAATGGCCGACCGCACCGGCTGCGATGCTGCGCAACGTCAACCGTGCCGTTGTCGCGCCAGAAATCTCCGTTCCGTCTGCCTGCCGTCCGTCCGTCAACACTCTGCCGTCGCGACTCCACGAAACCTGCGGCTTTTTTTTACCTGAACCTTCTCCTACCTGAATACTCACTTCAAAAACCGCCTCGGTCCCGATCGCCACGCACTGGCTACGCGGCTGGCTGGCGAGCACGAGTGCATTAAAAAACTTAGCTGCCGGTTCGGTTCCGCCGGCCTCGAAGCGGACGTCGCCGCGAAAGCTCACCAGCGCGTTGCAGAAAAGCATGCCGTCCGGCGCTTTCACCGAGACATTATCAAGAACCAACTCACCCACCGGCATCTCAGGCACACCCCAGACCATGCCAGCCGAGCAGCGCTTGTTATCTATCGCGGCTCGCGCCGTGAGATTTTTGATCACGATGTTTCTCCAGATTGGGGTCTTCGCTGTCACCGGTTCGCCCGTGTCTGACGCCGGATCTTTCGGCATCGTACTATTCGGATAATAGCTGGTGATATAGATCGGTTTCTCCACGTCCGTCATGGTGATGTTGCTATAACTCAAGTTCTCTACCACACCGCCGCGATCGCGCCCGGTCTTCATGCGGATGCCGGACATCGTCCCGGTAAACGAGCAATTATCGACCCTGAGATTGCGCAAGCCGCCCGAGGTATAGCTGCCAATGGACAGCCCGTGGCCATGTCCAAATTCGCAATTCGTAATTGTGATATCGGAGTTGGCCACCGAACTGCCTCCAATCGCTATATTGTCGTCGCCGCACGCAATTTTACAGCGGTCGATCAGGATGTTGTGTCCCGACACATCGATGCCGTCCGTGTTATGCGATTTTTCTGGCGACAAGATCGTGACACCAACAATGGCGACATTCGTGCTCGCGCGCAGCTGAATGTGCGTGTTGGGCGGATTTCGCGTTGTCACGCCCTCGATCACCACGCGCTCACTTTTCACCACAGCAATCATCGTCTTCGGACGCTTAACCTTTTCATCGTCGAACGCCCTCCACCACGGCGCGCCAAGGCCATCGATCACACCGCCACCGCTAATTTTTACGTCATGAAGATTATCCAGCGTGATAAAATCAGCAGTGCCGGGATAAGTTTTGTACGGCAGCATCGCCAGCGTGGCGCCTTGCTCGATCGTCAGTTGAACCCCACTGACCAGCTTCAACGGACCGCTCGCATATGCCTTAGCGGCCGCGGGCAACTGCACCACGCCACCACCCGCCCGACCCGCTGCGTCAATCGCAGCCTGGATAGCCCGCGCATTATCCGTCACCCCATCGGCCACCGCGCCGTACGCCGGAGCGGTGACAACCATAACCGTCCCCTTGATCTCAGGTCGCGCCAGGTCCGCCGCGCACAGGCCACGAACTAACATAAAACCGGCAATTGCGGCAAGTGTTCTGTACGGAATGACGGTCGTGCGCATGGCGGCAACCATGCATTTACCTGAACCTAAATACGACACTGAACCCAGTCACATCGTTGCCTTGCCACCACCGGTCAGACAGGCGGGCCGTCGTGAGACAAACCGACTTAGGATTTCCGATCAAACAACGGCTGCAAACGGGTTTGGAGCGCCGAATAGGCGAAGGGTTTTGCGATAAATCCAGCCGGCTTAACTTTGTCGAACCGATCGAAAGTCAGTTTTTCCGAAAATCCGCTCATCAACACGATTGGCACCTGGGGATTAATTCGGTGCATTTCCTCAAACGCTTCTTCTCCGCTCATTCGTGGCATGGTCAAGTCAAGCAACACCAAACGCAGTTCTCCGGCATGGCGGCGGAATCGGTCAAGTCCTTCCACGCCATCGGAGGCATCCACCGCATTAAAACCTAATTTCTCCAACATTCGAACGGCAACGGTGCGCACGCTCGTTTCGTCGTCGACCACAAGAACCAGTCCAGATCCACGCCAGTCCGCCGTGCGAACGTGATTCGCTGCAAACGGAGCCTTACTGTGCGTAGTTGCGGGAAACAGCACCCGAAAAGTGCTGCCCACGCCCGGCTGACTGGATGCATGAATGGCGCCCCGATGCGACTTAACGATGCCCATGACTGCGGCAAGCCCAAGGCCGTGACCGGTAAATTTAGTGGTATAAAACGGTTCGAAAATTCGCGCGAGACTTTCCGGCGAAATTCCACATCCCGTGTCCTCGATCTCAAGCAGTACATAATTACCAGATGGTAGAGATGATGTTTTAAACCGATCATTTAGTTCGGCAAGTTCCATTACCCGGTTCGCCGTCCTGATTGTGATGCGCCCTTCCTTGTCACCAATGGCCTCGGACGCATTCAGGGTGAGATTCATGATGATCTGCTGGATTTGCGCTGGCGTCGCCCGAATCGGGGCCAGCGGCTGCTCCAGCCGCAGATCAACCTGAACCTTCTTACCGATGGAAACCTGCAAAAGCTGCCGAGTTTCACCCACAAGTAGGTTCAAATTAATATCCTCAAGCGAAAGCGGACTGCGCCCGGCGTAAGCGAGCATTTGCTGGCAAAGTACGGCGGCCCGCGTTGCAGCACTTTCAACCTGAGTCAGAGGGTGATGGGCAGGCGATTCCGCCGGCAAGTCAATGCGCGCGAGATTCGCATTGCCGAGCATGGCCGTCAGCAGGTTGTTGAAATCGTGGGCGATACCGCCGGCGAGCACGCCAAGACTTTCCGCTTTTTGCATCTGCAAAAGCCGTCGTTCATGTTCAATTTTTTCTGCCGCCGCCTGTTTTTGCAGCGAAATGTCGCGCATGACAAACGACAAAATGGTAACGTCATTGGCCTCATCACGATGAACCAGGGCGACCAGCGAGACATGAACCTCACGTCCATTTTTATCACGAAGGACAAGTTCGCCATGCCAGTTATTAAACCTCAAGGCGGCCGGCATCACCTCGATCTTCAACCGATTTGTCGTAGCTTCATCGAAGACTTCGGCAATGGAACACCGACATAGCTTAGAAAGGGCCTGGTGATCCAGGAGCTGAAGCAAAGCGTTGTTGGCGTACAGAATTTGCCCATCAGGCCGGGTGGTCAAAACGAAGTCAGTCGTGGCACCAATAATCTCCAAGAGTCGGCCTGCCTCGGCTTCGGCGACCTTGCGAGCGGTTATATCGAGATGCGTTCCCGACACTTGAAGCGGTTTGTTATCGGCATCCCAGGTGACAACCGAACCACGCGAGTAGACCCACTTCCAATGCTGCTCACGCGTACGCATGCGGTACTCAACCTCGAAAAGGGGCGATCGCCGTTCGATGTGCTCGTTAAGCAAGTGCATCACGCGCGCATGATCGTCCAGATGGATCAACCGTTCCCACGTTTCATAGATCGGCTCCATTTCCTCCAGCTTGTAACCAAGCATGCCCGCACAAAGATCGTTATAGGTAATATGATGGTTAGGAATATTCAGATCCCATAAACCCAGCTGCGCACCCGAAATGACTCGGTCGAACCGTGCCTCACTGGCCGCCAATTCCATTTCTGCTTCATTTCGCCGACTGACAATGGAGCCCAGCCCCAATCCGACCACGGCGACCGTCAACTCAAACAGAAGAAAGCTCAAGATTGTCTCGGTCGAACTTTCCCCCAGATGCAAACCCACCAAGCTGCCCATGGTGATGGCGAGGGTAGCCAACGTGGCGCCAGGCAGTCCCTGCTTTAGGCAGATCCAGGTTAAGGGCAGGAAACACAGGTAAAAGGCATTGAAATTCGACAGCGGTTTCAGCGCAAAAACTAACCAGAGCAGCACAGTCAAAGTGATCGCCTGGGCGAGGATCGTTCCAACCGCGAAAGAGCGTCGCCGTGGCTTGGCGGCAGGCTTTCCAGATTCATTTTTCAACCATGGCGCCACAAACACCATGGCCACCGGCACCACCGTCAATAACCCGCTCACATCGCCCACCCACCAAGATATGGCAGATTTCAAAAAAACCGTTGAAGAAACCTTTAGGCCAAGCAAAACACCGCTCCCCACCAAAGCGATCGCCGC
>JAYTWC010000473.1:0-16704 GCA_043743635.1 Verrucomicrobiota bacterium
TGTTCAATTTCGCAAACGAACCATTTTCGTTGATTTCGAAATTGTAGACCACCGGATCCATCGCGAACGGCAACGAGGTCTCAAGCAAACGCTTTGTCCGCGTCATGATCGCGAGTAGTTTCTCCCGTGCCTCGGCTTTCGCCGCCGGATCAACAAAAAAACCCATACCGCCGCCCGACATGCCGCCAAGCATGATGAATCCGCGGAAATTTTCCCCAAGCGCTTGTTTCGCTTCGGCAATCAGCCGTTCCGTATAAGCCGTGCTGGCCCATGGAATAATCGTCTGGATCGGACCAAAGAAGTTGCGCGTCGTCAGCTCGGCAACTTTTGCCACATCCCCTGAACGCAACGCAGCGATAATATCGTTTAAGATTTTCTGCGCCTCCTGCCGCGCCAGCCACTCGCGCTCAAGCTTCAGCAAATACTTCTCTGTGACCATTTCAAGGATAGGGCCAACATTCTGCGACATGCCACCGTGCACAAGAATAAGGCTGTCCTGCAACTCGCGTCGTGTTTTTTCGGATACAACGTCCTCTCCCAAAATCGTGTGCTGCGGCAACAGCCGCCCGTGACTCGTGCCATGCTCCAAATCGCCAGCGACGGCGGCCACACCTTCGATCAATTTAATGCCCGGCCACACACCGCCAGAATCCTGCCAGCCGCCACCGGAACCACCCAACCATTCGCCAAGGATCGCCCGGCTGAGAATCGTGCGGCGCTCGGACTCGGTCAGCTTGCCCGTGAGCGAGTCCGTCTGTCCGGTTGCACGCATGCAAAGCGAAATCAAACAACCAAGCAAATTAGTGGAGACCGCCAGACGCGAACCCTTCGGAATGTCCCGAACCTGGCTCGCAATTTCCAGCCCGCGACCGGAACCACACAAACGCGCCAAAATATCGGCGAGCTTTTGCCCCGAGCCTTCGAGACCGGAAGGCACCACACCCGACGCGATCACGGCCGCCTTCAACAAACCAAGGTAATCTTTGGCAAAATCAAAAATCTCCTCCAGCGAGCGCACATCGGTCGTCGCGCCCAAATCCACGCTCGTAAGCCTAAGGACTGGTTCGTCAATCACCCGGAGAAAACCACAAACAGGTGGACGCGCTCCGGAATCACGCCCATGCACGCCAAGATTCACGGAAATGTTCACCACCTTCGCCCCGTCGGGATAATCCATTCCAAGGAAAAATATATCGCTCCAGGCCGCATGGCTGAGGTCGAGTCGCACTGCAGTTTCCTCGGAGAGAACCGGCATTGGATCCTCGGGCGAGACGCGATCAAGCAATTCACGGCGTAAACGCAACGGATAGTCGAGCGGATGGCCGGTGCGGAACATCCATTGATTTCCTCGTACTGAACGCACGGTCTTTTGAACTTGTTGAGCGAGCGTCTTGAACGCCAGGCCGTGATAGGCCACCGCAAGTGCACTGCTCAAGCCATCCGACCAGCCATGCTTTTGCTGATGCTCCAGGAAAACACCCAGCGCCTCCTCGAACCGACGGGCCAAACAGTGTTTGTGCCCGTCAAAGGGAATCGCTCCTCCCGCATTGGCTGGATAATGCGGCGGCAAAAAATAACGGTGGAGCGCTTCGAGAAAGAAAATGCTTCGCACCCGATGATAAAAATTACCGGATTTCTGGCGAAATTCCTCCAACTCGCCGGCCATGCGTTCAAGCCCCGCACGATCCAAGGCTCCGCAAAGTTTTTCAAAATAGTCTGCGCCACCACCGGCGCCTTCCACGAGAGCAAGAAGTCGGGTTTCCACGTTAGGCCTTAGCGACGGGTAAGTGTTTTCCCGGCATCAGTCGCCAATTCGTCAGCGATCAATGCAAGAATTTCCTCGCGAGCAGAACCATTGAGGCCAAGGGCAATCTGCGCGCGCAACACCCCAAACTGCGCCTCCAGATCGGCCCGGCGTCCGGCCAGCTCAGCGGCTAGATATTTTTCGCGCGCCGGCAAACGCGCCAGCGCGGGCGACAAACCAAGCTTTGCCGAGGGATTGGCCCCCGCCTCTTCCCCCAACAAGGCAAACACCATCGGCGTCAACACATGCATACCAAAGAAACAGAGATAATGCCCACCGCGCAGGCCGGGCACCACACATTGCTGCTCGGCCACCGTCGGCGTAGGCTTTTCGATCACCTTTTCAATCTGGTACAAACCCTGTCGCCCCGACAAAAGTGAGCCAGAAACGGTACCATAATAAGGCAAGTGCCGCTCGTGCGTGGCCTGCACCGCTGAAACGGCGCAACCCTCAGCCTCGGCAAGGTCAAGCAACTGTCGCGTGCAACTTTTCTCTGCACCACTGACATAAAGATGATCGCTCACTTGCAACAGGAACGGCTCCAAACCAACAAAATCCCGTCCACATAACACCGCATGACCATAACCATTGGCCACCGGCTGCTCGAATACCGCCACGGATTTCATGAACGGTGCGAGCACACTGGTAAACGCCAGACGGTCAGCTGGAGACACGATGAGTCCGACCTGCTCAATACCAGCCTCGAGCATTTCCTCCAAAATAATTGCGAGCGCTGGCTTAGTATTGCCGTTGCGGTCGGTGAGAGATTGCAGCGGAAGTCGGCGCTGGCCGGGACCCGCTGCAGTGATAATCGCTTTTCTGATCTTTGCGGCCATGGGGGATTCAGAGTCTCGTTTAATCTGGCGAAGGCGTGCAACCCATAAAACCCGTTCGACATTCACCCATTGTCGATTGTGCTGTGTGTCATGCCCGCCTCCTCGCGCGCCCAACACTCAAAATCGCTCATCAAACGTCTCTCCTGGGACGAGCTCGATCTTTCATACTTGCTACGGCTGGTTGAAATCGCACGTGACGAAGATCTGGCCGCTCTCGGTCTGCGCAAACGCCCCCGCAAAACCGGCGACCGCTCCACCGCCAGCATAACCACCGCGCCCCGCCAAGCCTCCGCCGCCCTCGTGGCCCGCGAGCCCATGATCGCCTGCGGCCTGCCGCTGCTCCCGCTGATTTTCAATGCCTACGGCGGCAAAGCCACCGCGCAACTCCACGTCCGCGATGGCGCCTCGCTCGTCCGCGACGACAAGCTCGCCACCCTGACCGGCGACCCGCGAGTCCTGCTCGCCGCCGAACGCGTCATTCTCAATTTCCTCCAACGCCTTTCCGGCATCGCCACGCAAACCCGCCGCTACGCCGACGCTCTCCACCATTCAAGTACCCGCCTTTTGGATACACGCAAAACGACGCCCGGCTACCGCATGCTCGAAAAATATGCCGTGGCCTGCGGCGGCGGCTGGAACCACCGCCTCGGCCTTTTCGACCGCGTCATGCTCAAGGACAACCACCTCGCGCTCCTAGGCTCCAACGAGAGCCTCGCCGCCGCCGTCGCCTCGGCCAAAAAATCCGCACCCGATCTACCCGTCGAGGTCGAAGTCGACCGACTCGACCAGATTCCTCCCGTCCTTGCGGCCGGAGCCGATATCATCCTACTCGACAACTTCACCCCTGCACAGCTTCGCAAAGCCATCGCCCTGATCGGCGACCGCGCCTACACTGAAGCCAGCGGCGGCATCACTCTAAAAACGTTGCCCAAGCTCGCCCACCTCGGCCTCGACTTCACCTCCACCGGCGCACTGGTTCACCAGAGCACCTGGGTCGATATCGGCCTCGACTGGAAAAACTGATTCCTACCGCCATGCCCCGCAGCCGTTCCATCAGCAGCCCCGAAGTCACGATCCTGCGCGCCCTTCTAGCGCAAGCTGACGGTTATGTATCAGGAAGCGCACTCGCCGATTCGCTCTCCATGAGCCGCGTGGCCGTCTGGCAGCACATGGAAAAGATGCGCGAGCAAGGCTTCGCCTTTGAGGCCATCCGTGCAAAAGGCTACCGGTTAACGAAACAACCAACGGAACTAAACGCGACCCTCATCGAGGCCCACCTGGCACCCCACAAGCCGATCGTCGGATTCCAGTGTTTCGAAACAATCGACAGCACCAACGACGAGGCCGCGCGCCAGCTCGCCACGGGACGCCAGGCACCTTTTGTTATTATTTCCCGCGAGCAAACCCGGGGCCGTGGCCGCTTCGGCCGCGTCTGGCACAGCGAGGCCAACGGCAATCTCTACCTCAGCTTTGCCTTTCGTCCGCAGCTTCCACCCGAACGCATGCAAACATTCACCCTCTGGATGGGCGTCAACCTCTGCGAATTTGTCGCCAACTTTACCCAGATCTCGCCCGGCCTGAAATGGCCCAACGACATTCTTTTTAATGACCGCAAAGCTGGCGGCATGCTCACCGAAGCACGCATCGACTCCGACCATATCCGCGATCTCGTTTTCGGACTTGGCCTCAATATCAGCGATCAATCCGGCGCGTTTCCGCCCGAAGTCGCACGCCGTGCCATCTCGCTCGCCGACCACGCCAAGGATAAACTGGAGCTCAACCAATTCGCCGCCGCCGTGATCGGTCGCGTGCTCGACGGATACGAACACTTCATCAGCGGCAAATATCGCGATGCCTTCGCCGACCTCTGGAACCGTTTCGATTACCTCAAAGGAAAACCCGTTTCCCTCCAGCACGGCACTCAACACATCAATGGCACCGCCGTCGGCATTGACGAGGAAGGCTCACTCATCGTGCGCACCGACCGGGGCAAAACCGAGCGCTTCCGCGCCGGCGAGGTCACGATGTCAAAGAAACCAGCTTAAACGATTTCCCCATGCTCCTCTGTATCGACATCGGCAATACATCCACGCACTACGGCATCACCGGAGCCGATGGCGCACTCTTCATGCGGCACCTGCCCACGAAGAAAATCGATGACCTCGCCGAGGGCATCGGCCCGGAGATCAGCAAACTCCTTGCCCAACATCCATCGACAAAAGGTATTGCCTTCTGCTCCGTCGTACCCGAGGCCAGCCAGCGTCTGCTCGACGTTTTTGCACGCGGCTTGCCCATTCCATTTTTTCAACTCACCCACGAAAAGAAACTAGGCGTTCCAATTGGTTACCCACGCCCTGCCGAAATCGGTCAAGACCGTCTCGCCAACGCCGCCGGTGCACAAGCCCTGGTCGGCATGCCTGCCATCGTCATCGACATGGGCACCGCCGTAACTTTTGACATCGTCACTGCAACCCACGGCTACGAGGGCGGCATCATCGCACCCGGCGTCGAGGTCATGCGACGTTACCTGCACGAACAAACCGCGCTACTGCCAGAACTTGACGAGATAATTGACGTGCCACGCACCATCGGTAAATCGACGATGGAAGCCATGCGCATCGGCACCGTCATCGGCTTTGGCGGCATGATCCAGGCGTTGCTCGACGCCGTGCAAAGCGAACTCACCGCACGCGGAGAAAAAACACCCCACATCCTAACCACCGGCGGCAGCGCCGCCCTGCTCGAAAAGGTCCTGCGCACTCCGCATCGCGTTGTGCCAGACATCACCTTGCGCGGCCTCGCTGCCGCTTGGGAACTCAACCATTGATCCAATCATGATCGACTGGCGCCACTGGCACAATGAACCGCATTTGATCGGCGGACTCATTTTTATAGCTTGGCTCTACACGATTCTCAGCGGCCCGTTACGCAACAAGCTAGCACCCGGCCAGCCCTATTCGCGCGCCCACGCACGGCGTTTCTACGCTGCACTCTTCATATTCTACCTAGCCGTCGGTTCCCCTCTCGACCAAATCGGAGAACGCTTTCTCTTGAGCGCTCACATGATCCAGCACCAGCTGTTGATCTACGTGTCCGCCGTGCTCTTCCTGCTCGGATTGCCCGTCTGGCTCGTGCAATCAGTCACACGGCGAAACGCCCTGCGCCCCGTTCTCGGCCTGCTCACTCACCCGGTCATCTGCGGACTCATCTATACCCTCACGCTTTCCGTCTGGCATGTGCCAGGCCTTTACGACTTGGCGCTTCGCGAAAAACCCATACACATTCTCGAGCACCTCATGTTCTTTGGTGCCGCTCTTTTCTTCTGGTGGCCGATTCTCAGCCCCTCACCCGAGTATCCAAAGATCAGCTACGCCAGCCAGATTCTTTACCTGCTCGCCGTGGCGATCGGCATGACCCCACTCTTTGCCTTCATCGCGTTCTCCGACAACGTGCTCTACCCAACCTACGAATATGCACCACGTCTATTCGAGAAACTCGGGCCAATGGAAGATCAACTCCTCGGCGCCGCGATCATGAAACTCGGCAGCATTGGCGTCTCTCTCATCGTCATCGCCATCGCCTTCTACCGCTGGAATCGCCAGCAGGTCGCCAAATAGCGCAAAACGCTAACCGCCTCCGCTTGCGGTGTTTTTTCGGCACCGTGAGAATAGCATCACGGCACGCGATTCTTTGTTCGGTTTCGTTTCGGGCGCTGTTTAGAAGGTAAACCCATGACAGATGACGCCGAACTTCTCCGACGCTACGCCAACGAAAACTCCCAGGCCGCCTTCACGGAGTTGGTGCATCGTCACGTCGATCTCGTTTACAGCGTCGCGCTGCGCCGAACCAACGGCGACGCCCACCGAGCAGCCGATGTGGCGCAACAAGTTTTTACCGCGTTGGCCCGCGCGGCCCAAAAACTTTCCCGCCACGAGGTGCTCAGTGCGTGGCTCCATACCGCAACGCGGAACGCAGCCATCAATCTCATGATTTCCGAGCAACGACGTAAAACCCGTGAAACGGAAGCCATGGCGCTCGAACCGATACACTCCAATGATACAATGAATGCCGACTGGGAACGTTTGCAGCCATTGCTCGATACGGCGATCGATGAACTTTCCCGCAAAGACCGCGATGTCGTCGTGCTTCGCTTCCTGGAAAAACGCGCCTTTTCCGACATCGGCCAGGTTTTGAATATTTCTGAGGACGCAGCGCGGATGCGCACCGACCGTGCCCTTGAAAAACTGCGCCAACGCCTCGCGCATCACGGCATCACGTCCACCGCCGCCGCAATCAGCCTCATCGTTTCGAGTCAGCCGATCATCGCTGCACCCGCCGGCCTCGCCGCCTCCCTCGCGTCAAACACCTTGGCAATCGCAGGAGCCAGCACCGGGGTCCTCGCTACGCTGATCGCCATCATCACGGCCAAGGCGTTCCTCGCCATCACCCTGCTTGCCCTGATCGCTGGTACTTCGCTCACCTGGAACTCCCACCATCAAAATGTAAAACTGTTAAACAACGACAAAGCTACCGCCACTCTTTCGGCTCCACTCGATTCCGACAAAACTGCGGCCACAAATCATCTCAATTCCCTCACCCAGTCGACCGCCACCACAACGCCGCCTCCTCCGAGCACACCCGACGCCGAACTTGTAGAATGCACCAAAGAAATCATCACTAAAGATCATACCTACTACGACAAAGATTATAACGTGCTGGCCAAATACCCCGACAAATGGCGCCTCATGAAAGCCGAACACTACGGCCAAAAGGAAACCTACGTTTTCTTCAACGACCCCGATCACCCGAAGGCTCGGCCAAATATTTATTATCGGATCTTCGACGAACCCCGACAACAGACGCCGAAACAAATTGCAGGAAGTCTCATTAAAGCCGCCGAGGCGAAAACGAGAGAACGCCTTAACGAAGGCTTCACCGATTACGACGCTGGCGCACTCGTCCCGCGCATCATCAATGAACGCCCCGCACTCACCTGGACGGGCAGTTTCATACAAGACGGAGAACCGTGGGCCGAATATCTGACACGCATTTACAGCCCCAACGGCACCATCCTTTTCAACCTCAGAGCGCCTGCAGACGAACTACCCTCCATGCTCAAAGACTACGAATCCATGATCCAGCGCACGATCATCCCATAAACAACTAATCTCTGGATCTATCCCTTTCCATGCATCGCCCTCTCGCCCGTTACCTCTTTCTCCTTCTTTCGCTGTCATTAATTGCCTTTCCCCAGAACACCTCTCCGGCCGAAAAAGCCACATCAACAACTCCACCAGACATCGCCAGGCCCTGGGCACACGAGAAAAGCGACCTCAAACCTGACCCTCGCGTCGTCTGGGGCCGCCTCGACAACGGCCTGCGCTACGCAATCCTGCCTCAC
The DNA here is from genome assembly GCA_043743635.1 of Verrucomicrobiota bacterium. Taxonomy (GTDB): domain Bacteria; phylum Verrucomicrobiota; class Verrucomicrobiia; order Opitutales; family Opitutaceae; genus JADKHC01. The sequence continues at coordinate 8,042 of JAYTWC010000473.1, forward strand.
ATCATCCCTGCGAAACGTGTCAGCATCGTTTTACTGGTACAGGCTGGTTCGATCCACGAAAAAGATGACGAACGCGGCTACGCTCACTTTGTTGAGCACATGGCTTTTCGGGACACCCGCGATTTTCCCGGCGACGATGGCATTCACGCCCTCCAGCGTCTCGGCCTCGGCTTCGGCGCCCACACCAACGCCGAAACCGACTACTTCGAAACCCACTATCGTTTTGACGACCTGCCCACCGACACCCCCGACGCCCTCGCCACCGGCCTGAAAATTTTGCGCTCCATGGCCGACGGCATTCTCTTTCTCGACGCCGCCGTCGAGCACGAACGCGGCGTTGTACTCAGCGAAATGAATACCGACACCGGTGACACACACGCTCGCCTTTGGCCCGACCGCTTGGAATTCATTCCGCCCGACAACCGCTCTCCCTCGGTCGGCCAGCTCGACTCACTCTTTGCCAAAACACGCTTTCCCGAACGCACTCCTTTCTGTACCGAGGATTCAATCAACGCCGCCACCACCGCAAAACTGCGCGCCTACTACGAACGCAATTATCGCGCTGATCGCATGATCCTCGCCGTCGTCGGCGCCATCACTCCCGCAAAAGCCGAGGAACTCATCCAGCAAACCTTTGCCTCGCTCCGCGCCCAACCCGCTCAACCCGTCGACACCTCCGTCGAAATCCGGCCAAACCCAACCAATGCCTCTAAAATTGTCATCAACGATCTCCCGAGTGCATCCGACATCCGCCTCTCATTTTGCAGCACCCACGACCAGACCGCACCCGACAACGAAGCCTGGCGCCGCCAATTGCTTTGTCAGCGCATCGCACTCGGCATGCTCGCACAACGCCTTCAAGCGGTCATAAGCCAACCGTCACCGACCATTCGCACCGCCACCGCTGAACTCAGCCACTACGTTCCAGGCCAGGAAATCGCGCTCATCGAGGCTACCTGCAAACCCGACAAGTGGAATACGACCCTCGCAGAACTCGACACCCAGATCCGACGCGTCTGCGAATCAGGCTTCAGCTACAATGAACTAAAACTCTGCGCCGCCCAAGAACGACTCCACAGCGCCCAAAAGGCGATTGAGCTCATCAACACGCCCTCCGGCACACTTGCGCGTTCACTCGCGTTTTCGATTTCACGCGACGTGGTTTTCGATACTTCAAAAGCCGAACTCGATCTCATCAAAACCCGCCTCGATTCGTTGACCGCCTCCGAATGCACAGCCGCGATCAAACAACTATTCGCTATCGATCAACGCACGCTCTGGATATCAGGCCATTTCCCATCGACGACACCGACGCCCATTGATTTGGAAAAGATCCTCACCAAATCCCGCTCCCGCACGCTGCGCACCGATGGAAAACCGGCTGAACACAAATCGAAACCGTTTCCCTTCACCAATTTCGGTCCACCCGGAACCATCGTCAAACGCGAGCACAACGCCGTGCTCGATGCCGAACTTATCCAATTCGCCAACGGCGTTCGCTTGAACCTAAAACCCACGGCCTTCGAATTCGGCCGCCTGCATTTCGTCGTCAATTTTGGCGGAGGCGAACTTTCCAGTCCACCCAACAAACCAGGCCTGGCTCTCCGCAGCTTCATCGCCTGGATGTTCAGTGGTCACGAGGGCCTCAGCCTCGACGACGGCGCCGCAATCACAAACCCAACGGCTATTCGCAACCTCACGTGGGCCACCGACGGATTTCGAATCACCACCAGGACGTCCAAAGCTTCTCTCCTCCTTCACCTGCAAGATACCGCCGCTCATTTCAGCCACCCCGCATTAAATAAAGCCGGCTGGAGCGCCGCTCTCGAAACAATCCATCCACTCATTGCTGAGTCATCGCTCACCGACGCATCTGACAATGCACTCCGCCGCCACCTCGTGGGGGACCATCATGCGCTCTTTCCCTCCCTCGAAGCCATCACTGCACGCACGCTGTCCGAGGGAAAAAAGTATTTCCTGCCAGAACTAACCGCTACACCCATCGAGATCACCATTGTCGGCGATTTCAATTCCGCAGAAGCGATCCAGGCCGTCGCCTCCACCTTCGGCGCGCTTCCTTCACGTAAAGCAGCCGATTCATACGCCGCACAACGTCGGATCACTTTCCCACCAAAACAATTTGCTGAAACAAACTACTTTAATGGCCCAACCTCCATGGCCAGTGTGTCTTTCGCGTGGCCGTCACCCGAGCTGACTTCGATGGCCGACCGCCTCCAGGGAGAAGTGCTCGCAGCCATCCTTGAGGATCGCCTTCGCTTGAAACTCCGAAACGAAATGGGTGCCACTTATTCTCCCTCCGCTTCATTCACCTTCCGCAATGATCTGACGCCAAACCCGAGCTATTTCCTGTGCACTGTGGAAACCGATCCGGAAAAAACCGATCTTATCGCAACCGCCATTCGCCAGATCTCCGGACAGCTCGCCCGCAAGGGCGCCACCGCCGAAGAATTTGAGCGTTCACTCCAGCCCATAATCCGTGAAAACGAATCCAACCTGCGCAACAACGTCTGGTGGATGACCACCCTCACCGATTGCCAGGCGGACCTGCGGCTCGCCGAAGCGTGGAGTCAAAAAGCTGCAATCCTGCACGCAATCACGCTGCCGGAAATCACCGCCATGGCCGCGAAAAGTTTCACCGAGGAACGCCGCAGCAATCTGGTGACCCTGCCTGTTTTAAAGGCTGAGGACTTAGCCTCCAAGGCCATCGATAAAATTACAAAGAAAGACTACCCAGCCGCCATCGCCTACTACGATCAAGCCATCAAACTGGATTCGAATCAATTTGAGTACTTCAGTTTCCGGGGTGACGCCAAAGCAAATATGAACGACAACCCCGGGGCTCTCGCTGACTACACAGCGGCGATAAAACTCAAGCCAGATTCCGACCAAACTTACTCCGAACGTGCCGGAATTTACGCCGAGATGAAAAGATTCACCGAGGCGATCGCCGATTGCTCCAACGCCATTAAGCTAAACCCCAACGACGCCCTCTACTTCAGCCTTCGAGCATTCTATGAAGACGAACAAGGCAATCCCACCGCAGCACTTTCCGATTACACGCACGCCATCGCACTCAACCCCAAAGATGCCCAGGCTTACCGCTGGCGCAGTAAAATCTATGCCGCTCAGGGCGACTGCAACAATGCGTTTTCCGATCTGAATACGGCAATAAAACTCGAACCAACCGACAGTAGCTATTACAAGACCCGAGGTGATCTCTATTACACGACCGGCGACTTCGAACGCGCGATCGAAGACTACAATCAAACCATCTCACTCGCCAGCGATCACTCGGCCTACTCTCGATTTTTTCGGATGCTGCTCCTCGCTCGTTTACACCGTGGCGAACCCGCCATCGAACTCGGAACGCTCATTCGCACTTGGAAAAAAGAGAGCTGGGTAAAATCCATCGGACTTTTTCTCAGTGGCGACATTTCGGAAATTGATTTTTTCACCGCTGCTGAAAAAGGCGAAACCAAGAAAATCTCCGGCCAGAAATGCGAAGCCTTTTATTACGTCGGCATGGTCCACTTGTTGAAAAACGAAAATGACCTGGCCCGAAACTTTTTTGAGAAATGCATTTTAACTCACATGACTAGGTACAGCGAGTACGCCTTCGCGCAGGCCGAATTGGCTTGGTTAAAAAGAGGCAACTGATCAAAACGCCGCTTGGGCTCGACCCCGAAAAAGGGCGTGCGATATCAAGCGCACGCCCTCGCGATCAAGCTGGAACTGGCCGGTTATGGCTTGATATAGAAACCGGTCTCGATGTGGTCCCAGTTGTGGCCGCCAGATTGGCTTCCGACAATGGTTCGGTCATACGCGACCAGTTGCACAACGTAACCACACGGATGCATCGCGACCGGGCTGTTCAGATCCAGCGACCACGCCGCACCGGGTGCGAGCGGCGTCTGGTCCGTCGAAGCCCATGCCGTTGTCGGCTGGTTCGACGGAATCGCCAGCGTGTTCGGCAGCGTGGCCAGACTGAAGCCGCCGAAGTGCGGATCACGTGCCACGAAATGGCCCTGAATCGTGTCCGTGGCGATGAAGCCTTTGCAGTCACCGCCGTTGTCGATGTGAAGATCAACATCCGGTTTTGTGTTGTCCAACAGGAGCCGATACCACGGCGTGTGATCGAAAATCACGTACGCACTGTTGGCGATTTCGAGTTGTATCTCCCACAGGCCGTTGAGCGAAGTGGGCCAGACACCGAGGGTGAAATTCTCCATGTACAACGCTGGATCGCGGTAGTTGAAAAACCCATACCCGGGATCTGCCGGATTTGTCGAGTCCGGCACCTGCGTGTCGTAACCCGGAGTCCAGCGCGTGATATTGAACGGCGTGAGCAACGTCACCACATTGCCGGGATTCGCCACCTCGCGGGCACGGATGCGGTACTTGTTTCCATTAAACCATTGCCCATGGACTAAGACCGATCCGCCAAACGGACAGTCGCGGTTCAAGCCCCAGGCGTCGGCGGGCGCGTCGTCGTACCAGAATTTCGCCGAGATGGCGCCGAGCATCATCGTCATGCCGTCACCGGCGGTGTCGATGTGTTCGACCGGGATGCCACCCAGCGCACGGATGACGGCGGTGGGCTCGCCATACGGAGTACCCGGCTTGATCTGCACATGCGAATCGACCCGGTTGCCCCAGTGATTCAGATCATCCGGATTGGTTGTGGAAGGCAGCGTACTCCAGGAGAGCACAGCCCGCACCCGAGCGATTTTCGGCTTTTCGCAAGGACGACGAATCATCGACAAATCGACAGGAAGGATCGCGGCGTAGTGCAGACCGCCGTTTGGCATCGGGACAAAGTCATGAACTTTGAACGACACAGTGCCGGCGTAGGTCCAGTCGCAGGTGTCGTTCCAATCGACCCAAAACGCCACGTGTTCCTCGCTGCCGGGATCGCAAAGCTTACCCGAATAGCCGGAGGGTTTCTTGATCTCGACGGTGGCGACGAGCCACTCGCGATTGTAATCGAGACCGAGACAGCGCAGTTCCTCAAAGCTGACATCGGCCTTGGTCTGGTCGAGCAGCTTGATGGACTCCTGCCAGTCGAGGCCGAGCTTTTTCCACGAGGCGATTTGGTTGGCGGTGGTGAATTGATCGAGCGCGCCAACCAGAGCGGTTTGCAAATGAGGCAGGGCAAACCGATGCGCAGGCACGGCGGAAAGCTGGACCTCCGTGGCATGCGCACCTTTTACCGGCGAGGCACCGTAGAGTTTTGCCAGCGTTTCGAGCGGAAGCAGATCCGGCGCCGGATCAGGAATCGGGATCGGGATGAGTTTGATCTCTTCGAGGTACGGAGGAATTTTCACCGGCTTGCCGATGATGTCGCTGATGTCATCGTAGATATCGACGATCAGCGGTTTCCTCGGTTTGATCTGGATGAAGCGGTCAACGACGTTGCCCCAAACCGGCACCCAGTTCGGCGAAGCTGCGGGCGGCGGTGTTTCCCACGAGAGGATCGCGCGCACCTGCGGAAGCACCGGGGTTTTGCAGGTTTTGCGTTTCGGATCCATCGGCAGCGTGACGACGTAGACCAAGGGCTTGGTTGCGCCCTTCGCGCAATCTAGCGAATCAGGAATGTCGTGAGCGTTAAACGAACTTATTCCTAGGTCTAGCCAGCCGCTGCCGTAGTCGATGTAGAAACGAACGTACTCGGTGGAACCGGCCTGGCACAGGCTGCCCTTGTAACCGGTCGCGCGTTTGAGATGAACTGTCGCTTCGAGAAAATCGTGATCCTGATGATAGCCGACGCAGTGCAACTGCTCATACGACGTGTTAATGGAGATGGCCTTGACGGGCTTGAAAGCGCTGGCCTCCAGGTTTCCGAAATAGTTCGGGTTTGATGCGAGGAGCAACTTGAAGTTCTGACGCTCCGGTTCGATTCTTTGCAGCGAGGCAGTATTTTCTGTTTCTGATTTCATAACGATGTGATGCGTTTACTGTGGCGACTACGCCGGGCTGAAAGCCTCGCGCTGGATACAAGCCGGGCGTCACCGAGAATGATTATCTAGTGTTAAAAGCACGCGATTACGCGCGCTGCGGCGTGCCGTTGATCCACGAAAACAAACTCCCGCAAACCGCCGGCACGGCGGAGAAACCGACAACCTATTGCACTAAAAGTTTAACAGATGCGGTGCTCAGTAATTCAAATATGAATACTGCGCGTGATGTTACACAAATTCCCTCACTCTCAACTTCACGCCAGTTATTTGCCCTGCGTGCCCCAGCGATGATGAAGGAAACGTTCCCAGGGAGAAAACATGATTTTATCCGCGAGAAGCCCGATCACGACGATGACAAACATCACGCCGATCACCTGCTCCATCGCATTCAGCTCACGGCCGTAGTGCAACAAATGCCCCAGACCGAAACCACTTAATATCGTTACATAGATCTCCGCCGCCATCAGCGAGCGCCACGCAAAGGCCCAGCCCTGCTTCATGCCGCCCACAATAAACGGCAGCGAGGCCGGCAGCATCACCTTAATCCACGTATGCAGACCACGTGAACCCATGGTCCGTGCTGCCCGCGCGTAAATTGGCGGAATATTCCGCACGCCGTTGTCGGTCGCGATGATCATCGACCAGAGCGTGCCCATCACCACGACAAAAAACATCGCCGTCTCCGTCTGACCGAACCAAATGAGCGCCAGCGGCACCCAGCACACACTCGGCAGGGTCTGCAATCCGAGCGCAAGCAAGCCGAGCGTGTCCTGCCAGACTTTGAAGCGAGCGGTCAGCAAACCAATCGGTAGGCCCACCACGATGCCAAACGTATAACCGAGCACGAGTCGTTTGATGGTCACCCAGGCAGCGGCCGCCAAGGAACCGTCACGAACTGCGCCCCAGAGGTATTCGCTCACCGTGAAGGGAGAAGGCACGAGCACCGGCGACCAGATTTTCAAGCGCACCAAAACTTCCCAAATCAGGAACAAGCTGGCGAAAAATGCTGCTGCTGAAAGAAAACGTTTCATTCGGCCACCTCCGCTTCTGGTTTCATATGACCTTTGAGCGCCTTCGTGATTTCGGTCGCATGCTCCGCGAGGTCCACACTGTTAATGTCGCGCGGCCGCGGCAGCGTGATCCGAAACTGTTCCTGAATGCGGCCGGGATGCGGCGAGAACAGAACCACCCGATCACCCAAACACACCGCTTCGCGCACGTTATGCGTGACGAAAATAATCGTCTTCTGCCGCTGCTGTTGGATGCGCTGAAGATCGCCGTAAAGTTGCTCACGCGTGAGTGCGTCGAGCGCGGCAAACGGCTCGTCCATGAGCAACACACGCGGATTGGGAGCCAGCGCACGCGCCAACGCGACTCGCTGCTTCATGCCACCGGAAAGCTCATGAATATTGGCGTTAAGGAATTTATCCAAACCCACCAACTTGAGGTAAAAATGCGCCACTTCGCGCCGCTCAGGATTGGTCAGGCCGGGTTTCAACTTCAGACCGAACATCACGTTATCAATTACATCAAGCCACGGGAAAAGCGCCGACTCCTGAAACATCACCATGCGATCACGCCCGGGTCCGTCGATCTTTTTTCCATCGCTAAAAATTTCACCTTCATCGGCAGAATCAAGACCGGCTGCGATATTGAGCAACGTGCTTTTCCCGCAACCACTAGGTCCCAGCAAACAAACGAACTCCCCCTCCGCGATATCGAGCGACACCCGATCCAGCGCGTGCACTTCGCGTCCGCGAGCGCGGAATCGTTTTGTAATCGCGCTAATCGAGAGCTTCGACGGCGCGGCGTTAGTGAGTTCCGTTTGGACGGTCATTGAGGGAGGCTGATGAAACGGGAGAGATCCACCTCACTGCGGATGAAGCCCAACTGCCGGGCATCGCCCACGAGGCTCTCGATGGAGTTGAGCGTGATTTCAGAGGTAAAAGTAAGCCGCTGCCAAGAGGCAACCACGAGTTCGAGTTTGATCTCGCGCTTCACTTCGTCACTCAGGCCGCGCTGAACGAGCGCCTGCGCCTCGGCCGGATGAGCATTGACCCAGGCGGTTAGCTCATGATGAGCATGCGCGAATTTTTTCACGAGCTCAGGCTGGGTTTTCATGAACTTTACGCTAGAGACAAGGATCGTGGTCACAGCGTCTTTCTGCTCGAGGAAAATCCTGCCACCGGCTTCGCGCTCAATACGAGACACCCATGGCTCAACCGTCCAGACCGCATCAATCTTGCCCTGCTGAAAAAGCGAAAGCTGGTCTGGATTTGCGGTCGGCAGCACAAAAACATCGCCGCCCATCTGTGTGATTTTGAAACCCTGTTTCTGTAACCAGACGCGAGCGGCAACATCCTGGGTGTTACCGAGCTGCGGCGTGGCGAGCTTTTTGCCTTTAAAATCAGTCGGTTGCTCAATACCAGAACCTGGCCGCACCAACAAAGCCGCGCCGCCTCGCGCCGCGCCGGCGATCACGCGAATCTCTTCGCCCTTCGAGCGAATATACGCGTTGAGCGAAGGATTTGGCCCGACATAAGTCAGATCAATCGAACCAGCAAAAATCGCCTCCATCGCACTCGGACCGGCGTTGTAGGCGAACCATTGAATTTCGACATCCGGACCAAGACGTTCCTCAAACCAGCCTTTTTGCTGCGAAGTAAGCGTCTTGCCGATCACGCC
>JAYTWC010000474.1:0-2724 GCA_043743635.1 Verrucomicrobiota bacterium
GACGAGCCAGCCGCCTTCGACTTCGCCTTTCTCTGTTTTGCCTTCGGCGTTGCCTTCCGTACTCGTCGGCGACAACCACGCACCATCGGCCAGTTGCACAGTTTTATTTTTGATCGGCCCAAGAATACCCTCTGGCAGGCGCACGGGCTTGCTCCAGGTTTTTCCACCATCGGCAGAGATCATCATCAAGCCCCACCAGTCGCGAGGATTAGGCCCAATTTTGTAAAAAAGCACGAGTGGGCCCTGCTTGGGCTGAAAGAGCACAGGGTTCCAAGTCGGCAGACGCTTGCCTTCGGGCTGGATGCCGTTGGCGACTTCCACGCCCTCGGTCCAGCGGCCATTTTCAAAACGGGAAACGTAGATGCAAACATCGGGGTTACGCTCCTTCGTGCCGCCGAACCAAGAGGCCACCAGATGGCCGTCCGTGGTCTCAACGATGGTCGAGGCATGACACTCGGGATACGGGCCTTTCTCGTAGATGAACTCAGACGAGACGATCGCGGGATGCACGGGAAGATCTGCAGCCTGTGCCACGAGCAAAGAAGCAAAAATAGAAACAAGAGTGATAAGTTTCTTCATAAAATCAGGTGGATGCTGCCGCAGATATACGCCGGGCGTGGATAACGGCGGCGGAAAAAAGCAGGATCGCGCCAACAATATAGACAACCGCGCCGAAGGCGATGGCCTCACTCATGTTCTCGACCGCGCTGGAGTGCCGACCGTATTTCGTCGCCAAGCCCACAGCCAGCGGCCCGAGCGCGCCCCCACCCCAGCCGATCGTGTTCATAATGCCAGCCGCTGTGCCTCTTGCCCGTGGTTCGATCACGTCGTAAAGCGAAGCAAAAATACCAGAATCGTAGAATCCTTTGCACACACCGAAACATGTCATAGCGAGCAGCAATGTGACGGTGCTCGCGGTGTGACCAACGAGGTAAACGAAAGCAGCACCCAAGACCAAACCACCGCCTTGAACTAACATGCGTCCAACGGGAAAGCGCTTGCTCAGTCGGTCTGCCAACCAGCCGGCCAAAGGAACGGTCAACGCACTGGCGAGATGGATATATACTGTGCCGGTCAGTCCTGCGGCACCGATCGAGTAATGGAATTTATCAACAAGGAACTTTGGCGTCCACGTCAGAAAAATCACGGCAATGAAATTTGCACAGAGAAATCCAGCCATCAAAAGCATCGCTGAGGGCGTGCGGAAAATCACCCCGAGCGTACGCCCCACGGAAAGTGGTTGTGCGGACAGAATCCGATAATCCATCGTTTCCGCCGAGCGACCGGAACCCGGTTTACGTTCGGGCTCATGGATAAACCGGCTCAAGAGAACTGCGAGAATTATGCCTATGGGGCCGAACAAGTAGAAAGGCACACGCCAACCTGCACGCTCCGCCAGTTCCGCGGCCATCCAGCTGCCCAAAATCGTGCCGGCGTAAACGGAGGACTGATGCCACGACAAGGCACGCGAGCGCGTTTCAACGCCATGGTATTCGCTGAGCAACGACATCGCAGAGGGAAAATAAAACGTCTCACCCAAACCAGTGAGTGCGCGCACGGCTATCAATGAGATCAGCCCACCACACCACCCGGTCGCCAGCGTAAAAAAGCTCCACGCGATACAGGCAATCACGATCAGCCATTTGCGAGAAAAACGATCCGCCGCAACACCCGCAATCGGTGCAGCGGCGGCATAAACCCAGGCAAAGGCCGAGCCAATCCAGCCGAGTTGCAGGTCGTCGAAGTGAAACTCACGCCCCAACAACGGCAGGACCGAGCTGATCGCCTGGCGGTCTGCGTAATTGAAGAAACAGACGAACCAGAGCAGGCCGACAAGGATCCATTTGTAGTTCTTGCTCATGGCATGCTTGGTTGAAGCCAACTCAGGCGCGGGCTTTCTTGCTGGTCGGTTTTTGGCCGGAAGCCAAATCAAGACCCCATTCTTTGAATTTCTTTCTCAGATCAGTCACAATACCAGCGTAGATCTTTTTCGACGCTTCAGAAACGATCATTTTTGGCACGCCAACCTCGAAGCCACGCGCTTCGACACCAGCGGTAACATTGAGTGTAAACGTAAGCCGGTCCACGATGGCGCCGACTTCGCGCATGTGGGTAGCGGTGGGTTCGAGTTTCCCCGGCTGGCCTTTGCGATAAATGCTAAACTGCTCAACCATCAGCTCCGGTACAATATTAACGAGACCACCGATGCAGCCGGTAGCGCCGAGTTTGAAGACTTCGGGCAGGCGCGTGTCAGCGCCGGAGAGGACATTGAAGTTCTTTTGTTTGCCGAGGCGGATCAGTTCGGTGTGGTAACCGAATTCGCCGCCGCTCTGCTTGATCGCCGCCATGGGCTGGCGGTCGGCAAAGGCAGTAATCGTGTCGAGGCTGATGCGATTGCACGTGAGCTCAGGGAAATTGTAGAGCATCACCGGCAGTTGGGCGGCTTCGGCAGCGTGCTCGAAGTGCGCGAGTTGGTCGGCTGCTGAACACGGGAAAAAATGCGGTGGCATGATCGCCACACCTGGAAGTTTGAGGCGGCGCGCGAAACGTCCAAGTTCGGCCACGATAGCGGGATTGATGTCGCTGATGTTGGCGATCACCGGGAGCGGTGCGGCTAGTTCGGCCACGGCTTCGAGTACGGCTTTGCGCTGCTCGACGCTCAGGCGAACAAATTCGCCCGTGCTTCCTAGGGCGAGGACGCCGTGAATGCCTTTGGCGCGCAGC
>JAYTWC010000475.1:0-4086 GCA_043743635.1 Verrucomicrobiota bacterium
TGCTCGTCACCAAGATCACGCAACGTGACGAGGTATTGCAGCGGTTTTATCAATTCAGCCAGCTGCCGTCGTACACGGCGGCGAGCGACATTATCCTGATTGTGGTAAGTTCGGTTTTCATCTCAATGCTGGCTGGATTACTGCCGGCTTGGCGGGCGGCAAAACTCAAACCTGTGGAGGCGTTGCGCAGTGAGTGAACCTGTTTTAACGGCTCGTGCCTTGCGCAAAACCTACCTGAGCGGCGATCGCCGGATCGAAGTGCTTGGTGGCGTCGATTTGTCGGTGGCAGCCGGTGAGAGTGTGAGTATTCGAGGCGAATCTGGGTCGGGTAAATCGACCTTGCTCAACCTGTTGTCGGCGCTGGATGTGCCGGATGGCGGCGAAGTGATTTGGGATGGCAAGCCCAGTATCGGCACCGCGGTGCGGGCGACGTATCTTGGCATGGTTTTTCAATCGTTTTATCTGATTCCAGAGCTCGACGCGCTGCAAAACGTGCTGATGGCGCGTCGCATGGTGGGTCGGATTGGTTCGGCAGAGAAGGCGCGGGCAAAAGAACTTCTGGCCAAGGTCGGGCTGACCGAGCGTTCGCATCATTTGCCTTCCCAGCTTTCGGGGGGCGAACGTCAACGTGTGGCGGTGGCGCGAGCGTTGATGAATTCGCCGCGGTTGATCTTAGCTGATGAACCGACGGGTAATCTCGACGAGAAAACCGGCGACGCTGTGATCGAGTTGTTGCTTGGGCTTTGCGCAGAAATGCAAACCGCGCTGATCCTTGTTACCCACAGTGCGGTGCACGCCGCGAAGACGAATCGAAAAACCCTGCTTCACGAAGGAAAACTCCACGATGTTGTTTAAATCAAAAAAAGAAAAAATCGTCTGCGGTGTAGTGGGCGTTGGTTCGTTAGGCCAGCATCACGCGCGCATCTACGCTTCGATGAAAAACGTCGAATTCGCCGGCATTTTTGAGATGAGCGACGCGCGCGCGACGGAGATTTGTGAGAAGCATAACTGCCGCCGTTTTACTACGATCGAGGAACTCGGCGAAGTTTGTGACGCGGTTTCTGTGGTGGTGCCGACGGATAAGCATGCTGATGTTGCGCTGCCGCTGCTCGCGAAAGGCTGTCATCTGTTGATCGAGAAACCGATTTGTGCGTCACTTGAAGAAGCAGAGAAAGTTTTGGCTGCTGCGCAGGCTGCGCAACGTATCGTGCAGGTTGGGCACATTGAGCATTTTAATCCGGTGATGAGTTTTCTGGAGAAGGAGATTAACCGGCCCGGCTACATCACAACCGAACGACTCGCGCCGTACCAAACGCGAGGTACGGAGGTCGGCGTGGTATTGGATTTGATGATACACGACATCGGAATCGTGCTGGCTCTGGTGAAATCGCCGATCGAAAAGATCGATAGCGTGGGCATGAACGTACTTTCCAAAACAGAGGACATCGCCAACGCACGCATTCAGTTTCAGAACGGCTGCGTCGCCAATCTCAGTGCGAGCCGCATGAGTCTGAAAAAGAATCGTGAGATCCGTATCTTCCAGGATAACGCGTATCTGTCGCTCGATTTCATGAATCAAAAAGGGCATCTCGTGAAAAAGAGCGACTTGATTGCCTACGGCGTGAAGTTGAAGGTCGGTCTGGCCAAGCCGGGTGATGTGAGCTCGATTCCGGTGGATGAGATTCCGATCGAGAAAGGCGAACCACTCGCCATCGAATTAGCGCACTTTATGGAAAGTGTTTCAAAGGCTCAGCAGCCGAAAGTGGGTGCGGCGCTCGGCAAGAGTGCGCTCGAAGTGGCGATCACGATCACCGAGCAGATCCGGGCGATTAAGAAGCAATGAAAACGGGTTTCACGCAAAGACGCAAAGGCGCAAAGAAGACCAAGTCATCGTTGGTGCGATGCGTAGACCTTTCTGCTTTGCGGCATCTCGTCTTTGCGTGAGAAAATCATGTCTTCTGTGATAACAAAATCGACTTTGCGCTTTCTGGCACCCGTAGCCGGACCGGTTGATCTGTTGATCATCGCGGGTGAGCATTCGGGCGATGAGCATGCGGCGCGAATGTTGAGCGGAGCATTGGCGCAGAGGCCTGGTTTGCGCGTGGCGGCGCTCGGCGGACCTCGGCTGCGTGCGGCGGGCGCGCAGTTGTTGCACGACATGACGACGACCTCGGTGATCGGGTTCGTTGAGACGTTGAAACATCTTTCGTTTTTTCGTGCGTTGTTTGACGAAGTTCTGCGCTGGATCGGTGAATATCAGCCGCGGGTGGTGTGTTTTGTTGATTCGTCCGGGTTGAATTTGCGGATCGCGCAGCAGATGGCTGAACGTGGGCTATCGGTTAAAGCAGGTGGAAAGATTAAAACAGTTTATTACATCAGCCCACAGATTTGGGCGTCGCGAGCGGGTCGGCGTTTTAAGATGGCAAAGTACCTCGACGCGCTGGCGGTGATTTTCCCGTTTGAACCCGAGGTGTACGCGGATACGAAACTGCCGGTGGAGTTTGTTGGGCATCCGTTCATGGCCGAGCATGTCGTGTCGCCGGTGCGTTTCGATCCGGATGGGCCGGTGCTGCTTTTGCCGGGAAGTCGGCGTTCGGCCGTGGGGCGGATTTTTCCTGTGATGCTGGCGGCATATGAGAAGTTCGCTGAGCGTGATGCCGTCGCGATTTATCCGAGCGAAGATATTTTAAAAGTGCTACGGGCGGCGAATCCGCCGTCGCGGATCGAACTGCGGCCTGCGGGTGAGCCGGTGGCGGCTTCGGCGGTGTTGACGAGTTCGGGTACGATGTCGATGCGTTGTGCGTTGGCGGGAATCCCGGGCGTGGTGATGTACCGCGCGCATCCGTTGGAGTACGTTTTAGGGCGGTTGCTCGTGAAAGTGCCTTATCTGGGCATCGCGAATTTGTTGCTCAAGGAACCGATGTACCCCGAGTACATTCAAGGTGCGGCGAAGGCCGATGTGCTGGCGCAGGAGCTAAAGAATTGCCTGAGTGATCCGAATCGGCGGGCAGAGACGGCCGTGCGGGCGGAGAAGTTGCGGGCGATCTTGTCGCAACCGGCAAAAGGGAGTGCAGCCGATTGGCTGGTTCGGCAGCTGGGTTGAGTGAGCCGAACGTTGGCGACGGTTATGCGCGGTGGGGGCACCGCGCCTCCATTTTGCCGGGTTGTAGAAATTGAATTGTCCGATGGAGGGCGGGTGCCCTCACCCGCCAAGTAACGTGGATCAAAACTGGAGGAAATGGATTTCGCCTTGGTGTGGCCATTCATCTGGATGCGTGGCCAGATTTTTTCGAACCGGATTGTTTCGTACGTATTCCCACTTTTCGCTGTACGATTCCGCTGAGCGTACGAAATGATCGAAGTAGTCACGCTGCCAGATAGGCGGCATAAGATTGTGCTTTGTTTTCAGTTCACGCGCTGAGAGCGATTTCCATGTTTTGATCCATGTGGCGAGTGGTTTTGCTTCAAGGGAAGAACGGACAAACAAATGCACGTAATCGGGCATGATGACATAACGGCCAACGAACCAACCATCCATGTCGGCGGAGCGTTTCCAGATGTTCGTTAAAGTTAAAACGGCTGGATCGTTGGCCAATATTGGTCGTCGTTCGGCCACACAGGCGGTTAGGAATATGAGCGGCTGGTTGCTGAAGGATGGAAGATGGGGGAGACGCATCAATCATGCGCGGTGAGGGCACCGCGCCTCTATGTCAGCATTTTGAGTTGGCTGCGGGGGGATTCTGTTTTGTCGAGGCACTTTTATTGATCTGCTCCCAGAGTGCGTTTGCTTTTTCGGTGAGGATGGCGCGGGCGTTTTTTACCTCAGCGGTGCGGGCGGCGAGGTTTTCCTCGGCGATTTTGGCGAGGTCGTCGAGGTTGTAGAGGAAAACGTTCTCCTCCTCGGCGGCAGTGGGATCGACGTCGCGGGGCAGGGCGAGATCGATCAGAAAAAGCGGTCGGGCCGGTCGTTTTTTGAGCGCGGCGCGTATCGAATCTTTGGTTACAACGGTTTGTGTGGCGGCCGTGGAGCAGACGACAATGTCGAAGCTGGCGAGGTGGGCGGGCCATTGCTCGAAGGGCAGGGCG
>JAYTWC010000476.1:0-4760 GCA_043743635.1 Verrucomicrobiota bacterium
GATCCGCGCCTGACGATGGAGGGCCGACGCCCTCGTCGGCCATGCGCGGTGAGGGCACCGCGCCTCCAATCAAGCCGGAGCAAGCTGCCGGGGTATTCGACCCAATGGGAATAAATCTTGTTACTTCGCCGGCTCGGCCAAACCACGTCGTACCAACAACGGCGCAACGTAAGGCTCACGACCGGTAAAATTGCGAAAAAGATTCATCGCCTCGTCGGTTCCGCCACGAGAAAGCACGGTTTTGCGAAGGCGTTCACCATTCTCCCGCGTCAGCCCGCCGTGCTGCTTGAACCATTCCTCACTGTCCGCATCCAACACCTCGGCCCAAATATAGGAATAATATCCGGCCGAGTAGGAATCGTCTGTGAAGATGTGCGAAAAATAAGTGCTACGATAGCGCGGAGGCACGGGAGCAAAATCCAGTCCGACTTTCTTCAACGCGGCCTTTTCAAACTCGACCACGCGATCCGCAGCGGGCGTTTCTGCGACGCCGACCTGATGCCACACCTGGTCCAGCAAAGCCGCCGCCAGGTACTCCGTCGTGGTAAAGCCCTGATTAAACTTCTCCGCCGCACGAACCTTCTCCACCAGTTCAACCGGCATCGGCTCACCCGTTTTGTAGTGTTTCGCGTAGTTCCTTAAAACCTGCGGCCAAGTCGCCCACATCTCATTCACCTGCGACGGATACTCCACGAAATCGCCGGGGACCGTCGTGCCGCAAAAACGCGGATACTTCACATGGGAGAACATGCCGTGCAAGGCGTGACCGAACTCGTGAAAGGCCGTAACCACTTCATCAAATGTCATGAGCACCGGCTCACCCGCCGCTGGCTTGACGATATTGAGATGGTTCGCCACTACCGGCTTCGTCCCGAGCAGGGTTGATTGTGAAACATACTCGTTCATCCACGCGCCACCGCGCTTCGAAGGCCGCGCGAAATAGTCCATCAACAGCAGCGCCAGCGGCGCGCCATCAGCATCAATCACCTCGAACACCCGCACGTCCGGTTGATAAACCGGCAGGTCGTGAAGTTCCTTAAACGTGATACCATAAAGCTGGGTCGCGGCATAAAACACGCCATCAAGAATAACGTGGTTCATCTCGAAATACGGCTTCAGCTGTGACTCGTCGAAAGCATAGCGATCGGTTCGGACTTTCTCCGCGTAAAACTCCCAGTCGCACGCCGCGAGTTGAAAGCCGCCTTTTTCACGGTCAATCATCGCCTGCATATCCGCCGCCTCACGCCCGGCATTGGCCACAGCGGGTCGGGCCAGATCGGCGAGAAATTTATTAACCGTCGCAATATTGCCGGCCGTCTGCTCCTCGAGCTGATACTCGGCATGGTTCTTAAAACCGAGCAAAGCCGCTCTTTCCGCGCGAAGCCGAACTATTTGAGCCACCACCTCGCGATTATCAAACGCTCCGCCGTTGCTGCCACGCGCCAGTGAGACTTGAAGCAGGCGTTCCCGCAGGGCACGGTTTTTAAGCGACGTCAGCAACGGTTGCCGCGTGGTATTTAGCAGGCCCAGGACAAACTTGCCCGGCTTGCCGTCGGCATTCGCGGCATCGGCAGCTGCGGCTATTTCACTCTCAGACAAACCATCGAGCTCGGCGCGAGTCTCCACCGTGACCGAAGCGGCGTTTTTTTCCTTCAAGACATTCTGCGTAAACGTCGTGTTGAGCGTGGCCAGTCCGGCATTTAGTTCTTTCAATCGGGTTTTACCCGACTCGGAAAGCTTCGCACCAGCCCGCACGAAATCCTTGTAGTATCGTTCGAGAACACGAAGCGATTCAGGATCAAGACCAAGTTTTTCACGCTGCTGATACAGCTGGTCGATTCGGGCAAAGAGCCGGGCATTGAGACGAATCGCATCTTTGTGTGCAGCGAGCTTTGGCGCCACCGCCGACTCGACCTCTTGGAGAACAGGACCGGTATTCGCGCCACACAGGTTCGAGAAGATGTTATTCACCTGGGTGAGCAACAGACCGGACCGCTCGAGCGCGACCACGGTGTTATCGAATGTTGGTTGGTTCGGGTTATCGGCAATCGCGGCCACTTCTTTCAGCTGATCCGCCATGCCCTGCTCAAGCGCAGGCGCGTAATGTTCATCCTTAATCTGATCGAAGGCCGGATAGCCAAAAGGAAGCGAGCTCTGCGTGAGCAATGGGTTGGTGGGTGTCGTGGGCATATTTTCGGCGGCCTGAAGCACGCCAAAAATGAACAGCCACGCAAGCCAGGTGAACAGCGCCATTAACGATTTCAACATGGTGCGCAGGTTATTATGAATGACTTTGCCTGCAAGAACTACACGACAGCGACCTCTAGGCTACTTTGACGAAACACTTCCCGTTCCAGCAGTTAAGTCCTCCGAATTTGAGCCGATAAACAGACGGCATGACTGTCACCAGCCCCAAAACCGCAGAGCTCCTGCAACTGGCTCAACAGCTTCCCGCATCACCCCAGATCCTGTTAAAGCTGAGCATCTTAATCGATAATCTCAACTGCAGCCTCGAAGACATTGCCAAGCTCCTCCGCCGCGACGCCACCCTCGCGACCCGCATCATTCGCATCAGTAACAGCGCCGTTTACGGCAGCGAAGCCACCATTGCCTCCGTCGAAGAAGCCGTCGGCCGCGTTGGTTTCTCCGAAGTTTACCGCCTCACCGGCCTCGCCGCCGCCGCGCAGCTCGCCAACGAAAACCTCACTTTCTACGCGCACTCCGGTCTGCAACTCCGAGACAACACACTCGTTACCGCCCTCGCCGTCGAAGGCCTCGCCCGGCAGCTCCGCATGGACTCGCGCAACGTCTACGCCACCGCCCTCCTCCGCTCGATGGGCAAGCTCGTGCTCGATCGTTACGTCAAAAAACACGTCGCGCCCTCGCAACACTACAACCGCTCCGGCGTGCCCACCCTGATCACTTGGGAAGAAAACATCCTCGGCTGTAACAACGCCTCCGTCGCCGCGCTCATCCTCGAATCATGGCACTTCCCGCACTCCATCACCGAACCCATTAAACAGCACTACATGACCGAACCACTGACCGGCGAGCACACCCGCGTGGCGCTCCTGCTCAACCTCGGAAGCGGCATCGCCTGCGACCTCGGCTACGCCCTCCCCGGTGAAGCGAACTATTGGGAACTTACCGAAGAAAAACTGGCCGCCGCCGGACTCAAAGGGGTCGACCTACTCGCCATCGGCGAAGAAGCCGAAGAAGCATTCCTCGCCATGCGCGACTCGCTTTAATTTGCATCGAAAGCACCGAGCAAGCGTCAACCTCCAAATACCATGATCCAATGGAATGACACCCTCGCCACCGGCCACGCCGTGGTCGACGCCGATCATCGGCAGCTCATCGATTCACTGAACGAACTTGAAGCCTCCCTCCGCGAAGGTGCCGGTCAAGAAAACATCGCCAGAATTCTGGAGTTTCTAAATCGCTACACCCGCGAGCATTTCGCCCGCGAAGAAGCACACATGAAGAAAGTCGGCTGCCCGGCCTACAACGAAAACTGCCACGAGCACGCCCTCCTGACCTCACGCCTCGACACCTGGCTCATACGCCTCCAGCAAGGCACCTCGATCACGCTCGTTTTGGAAGTCCATCGCGAAATCGCGAACTGGATCCGCAGTCACATCCTCAAGACCGACTGCAAACTCCGCGGCTGCAAAACCGGTTGAACCACCGGACGGCGTCAAAGGCCTTGATCCGCTGCGATCTCGCCTTGCTCAAATTGCAAAGCGCTGCACCATAAGGGTGTGCTCATTGCTGGTTAACCCAGCCACGGTTTGATCCCTATTTTGTATTTAACAAACAAAAGACCCGCTCCCCTGCTCTCGCTCCATGAAACTGCTGCGCGTCATCGCCACCGTTGATCCCGCGACCGGCGGCCCTGTTGCGGGTCTGCGCGCCGTTACACCAGCCTTGGCTTCTCTTGGCCACGAGACGGAATTCCTAACCGTCGATTCTCCCACCACACCTCATCTCGAAAGCTGGGTCGGCCGCGTTCACGCGCTCGGTCCTGTTCAAAATCGCTACGCTCATTCACCACGCCTGCGTCCGTGGCTCGAAAAAAACCTAAATCGCTATGACGCCGTGGTTGTTCACGGGCTTTGGCAAGATTTCGGACACGCCGTGCGCAGCGTGTGCCTTGAACGTGGCGGACCACCCTATTTCGTTTTTCCCCACGGCATGCTCGATCCCGGCCTGCGGAAAACCTATCCAGTCCGACACATCAAAAAATGGCTCTACTGGCAACTGATCGAACGCCGCGTCCTTCGTGACGCACGCGCTGTGCTCTTCACCTGCGAAGAAGAACGTCGCATCGCACGACTCTCCTTTCCCCGCTACAAATGCTCCGAAGAGGTCATCACCTACGGTACCGCCATGCCTGAGATGGGCCGTGCCTCCTACGTTCCTGCCTGGCAGGCTCGCTGCCCTTCCGTCATGGGACGCCGCTTCTGGCTTTTCCTCGGACGCGTTCACTCAAAAAAAGGCGTCGATCAGCTCATCCAAGGTTATGCCCAAGTCCGTCACGCCACATCCGAAAGCGAACAGCCTAACTTCCCCGATCTTGTCATTGCTGGCCCGTGCCTCGACGAAACCTATCTCACCGCTCTAAAAACAATCGCCGCCCAGGAAGACATCACGCGCTTCGTCCATTGGGCGGGAATGTTGACCGGCGATGCGAAATGGGGCGCCTTTCAGAGCGCAGAATCGTTTATCCTGCCCTCGCACCAGGAAAACTTCGGCATCGC
>JAYTWC010000477.1:0-4327 GCA_043743635.1 Verrucomicrobiota bacterium
CGAAAACCAAAAAGCGCTGTGACGTAGTTCGGCGATGAGGTAATGATGTGCAGCTGGCGGCCTACCTGAGGATTAAGTTCAACCATCGTCTCGTAGGCATTGCGGGTAATCAGGCAGGCATCAGCTTGGCCGAAGAATACCGGCAAGACGACTTTGGCGGGCTTTGGAAATTTGGAAATACTTCTGAGGGTTTCAGTCGCTGGTGGTAGTGATTGTTTCGCTAATTCGACATTTATAAAAACCATGGCGAGGGACATGGCCGGGTTGTCGTAGATCAGGAGTTGTTTGCCGCGCAGATCGGCGAGGGTTCGTATTGGGCCGCCTTCACGGGCGAGCAAGACATAGGCATTGGTGGGGATGCCATTTCGCGTCGTCACCAGGAATCGGTCAAATTTGACTTTTTGGCGGAGCAACCAGAATTCGCTGGTTGTCATGCTGACGGCGCCGATTTCGTGGCGATTTAGGACATTTTCGGCCTCGTCGACGTTTTCAAAAATCAAGGGATCGGTTTCGGCGGGAGTGTTGATTTCCTGGGCTATGCAGGCGGTGAGAGCCTTGATGGAGTTGCGGGCATCGGTCGTGTTGATGCCGATGAACATGGTGTAGCTGAATCCGATGTGAAGTGGCGCGTCGGGCTGGCTGGAGGTGGCTGGTTGATCGGCAGCGGCTGCGTCGAATAGATACAGAAACCCGATGAAAGTTATAAGCCAGCGGTGGGCGGGAGGCCGCTGGTGGTTGAGCAGGCGGGATGGGGGGCGATTGCTCATGGTGTTGGTAGCGGCGCTTGGTACTGTCCTCGAAGCGAGGCAATGAGCGTGGCGCTGGCTTCGGGGCAAAGGCGCGCGTGCTCGTCGAGCAAGGCGAGCGAGGTGTCGAAGGCGGCGGCCGAACATTCGGTAATCTCCTCGGTTTGAAACAATGCGAGGAGTTGTCTGCCGTGTTGGGTGTGGTGCATGCTGACGAAGGCGCGAATGGTTTTTTCCTTCAAGCTTGCAGGGACGTCGGCTCTGAAACTGAAGAGTGCTGAAACGCAGGTTGGCGAAGCCGCAATGATGCGTAGCTGGCGTCCGACTTCAGGATTGAGCTCGACCATTGTGTCGTAGGCCCGGCGGGTAACCAGGCAGGCATCGGCTTGGCCGAAAAAAACAGGCAACACCACTTTTGCCGGTTTCGTAAAATTCAAGATGCTTCCCAGTAGTTTCGTGGTTGGTGGTAGTGATTGTTTTGCTAGTTCAACATCGAGCCAGACGGTGGCCAGGTTCATCGCGGGACTGGTCATCATCGTGAGATGTTTTCCTCGTAAGTCGGCAAGCGTGGCGACGTTGCTATCTTTCTTGGCGAGCAGGATGTAGATTTCATTAGCGGTACCGTTTTGAACGGTAACCAGGAACCGATCGAGGGAGAGCTTTGGCCGAAGCAACCAGTATTCGCTGGTGGTCATGTTGATGGCGCCGATCAAACGGTGGTTTAAGATATTTTCGGCTTCATCGATATTTTCGTAAATCAGGGGCTCTTTGTCGGTTGGAATATCGTACTCGCGGGCGAGACTGGCGGTGAGTGCTTTGATCGAGTTGCGGGCGTCGACGATGTTTATGCCTCTGAAAATATCGGAGCTGAAGCCGACGCGCATGGTTGCTTCGTCTGGCGGAGTTTGTTGCGCAAAAGTTCTCGTCGACAGCCCAAGCAGCAGCATGACACCACAGGTAAAAATACGGTGTATCTTTTGGTTATGCTGGCTGGTCGATTTTGGCATGATTTCGATCGTTCGTGTCAGGGACGCGGTGGGTTTTCCAACCGGCGTGTGATCTCGGTGCCGACGACGAGGGCGAGTTGGGAGCGGAGAACTGCACCGTCGTAGCAATTTTTATAGTACTGGGCGCTCATCAGGGCTTCGGTGAGCTGGGCGCGGATAACTTTGTCGGTTTCAACTAATTCGTTTTGATAGGCGCGGATGTTGAGATCGCGGTTTTCGGAGGCGGCGTTCATGGCGGTGAGCGTGGCTTCGCGGGCCTTGTTCGTGGCTTCGATACCGAGGAAGATATCCTTGATTTGCAGACCGAGACCTTCGCGCAGGAGGATGCGTTGCTCCTTGAGTTGATCGAGCCGTGCCCGTGCCTCGGCGACTTTGTGGCGGGTGAGGAAACCATCGAAAAGCGGCATTTCCAGGCCGACGCCGACGGTCCATCCTTCTTTGTTGGCATCGGTGGCCATGCCGGCGTCGTAGCTGTTCCACCATTTATGAAGCTTGCCGGTGAGCGCTAGTTTTGGCGCGTGGCCGCTGCGGGCGGTTTGCACGGCGCCGTCGCTGGCGCGCAAACCGGCTTCGAGGCGTTTCCAATCGGGGCTGAACTCATAGGCATCTCCAACGAGGGCGGGCAGGTCGACGGAAAGGGGCGAGAAAGCTATCTCGGTGTCTTTAGGAGTGACGTTGTCCTGCCACGGCAGGCCGATGGTGTTGGCGAGCGCGGCGCGGGCCATGGCTTCGTTTTTGTCGAGCTGGGCGACCATGGCGCGGATGGTTTCGACCATGATTTTGTTGTCGAGGTAATCGGCCTTGGTGACTTTGCCGCCGCCACCTTTGTACATGGTTTCGGTGAGGCTGAGAGTAGCTTCCATGCGGGTGAGCGTGTCGGCGCCGAGCTGGCGAAGCTGGTGGGCGAGGATGGCGCCGAAGTACATGCGTTTGACGCTGTCGGCGATCTCGAGGTCGGTACGGCGGGCTTCCTGTTTCATGGCTTCGACGTAGCCGGTGGCTTGTTGGTTAAGGCCGCTGCGCAGGCCGCCGTCGTAGAGAAGCCAGGTGAGATTAACCGATCCGATGACGGAATCGGGGTTCATCAATTTCACGTCTTGCACGGGCACGTTGTAGGTTTGGGCGGGTACGCTGACCGGCAGGGAAACAGCGGTCGGCCCGAGCACGCCTGCGGGGACCGTGATCAACGCGCTGGAGGCCGGAACGACCATATTGGAAGAGGGAAAAACAAAGTTAGGCGCCTCGTCCATGTGCTGGTAGGCGGCCTGAAGTTTGAGCTGGGGCCAGTAACCGGAGAGGGCCTGGTGGTGTTGGGCTTCGGCTACGGCTACGGCAAAACGCGACGCGGGGTGGCGACGATTGTTGCGAAGGGCGGTGTCGAGACAATCGTCGAGGGACAGCACGCGGTCACCGACCTGAGGTGCGCGGGTACCGGCGGGTTCGGTTTCGCCATGGCAAACGAGGATGGTGGTGAAGGTGTAAAGCGTGAGTGCGACAACACAGAGACGATGGTAGATGGTTCGTTGAAGGGTGGCGTTTTTTATCATAAAAAGAGGTACAGCGGCGTTATTTGCGCCCAAAGTTTTGGACGCACCGTCGGGTTGGCGGTTTGTATTTAAGGAGATGGTTCGGTGTGCGGACGGCCTGAAATCAACGAGTTACACGGATATTCAATGGGATGAATATCGGCACATTGGGCGATGGCCTTGAGGTAAGAGTCGGAGGTAAAAACACCGACACGAGCGTATCAATATATCTGTTAAATACGTTCAGATAGCGAGTTGCGTATGCATCGCCGAAAGGTTCCGCGCAGGGTTAATTGGAACCGATGCGGGATATGAACAAGGTCCGGGATGTATCCAGGAAAACGTCTAGTCTCGCGGGCTGGCCAGGAGCTCACTTATCCAGCGTCGATGTGGGCCGGAAAGCGTGATTTTTTTGAGCTGAATAAGTGGCACCCAGACGAGTTCGGGGTTCCCTGCCGCGAGGGCGTGGTGGCGGGCAGAATGCGTGGTGCGGAAAATCGTTTCAGTGATCGCGTAACGCGTGATACTGCGGCGGCGAACGGCGAGGGGCGTGGTCTTTTTGAAATCGTTTTCGTCGAGGCCGAGGTCGCTGGCTCGGGGTAATTCGTGCTGGCCGGCCAAACGGCGGGCGCTGGTGTGGGCGCGGTGGAGCAGGAGTTGTCCGTCGTGTTCGCACCAGACGCGGAGGATGGCCATCTGCTCAATTTTTTTAGCAGTGAGTTTGGGGAACGCGTCTGGTTCGCCTGAGCGTGCGGCGGCGCAAAACGTGACGACCGGGCACACGGTGCAAAGCGGGCTTTGCCGGTGGCAAACCGTTGCGCCAAGCTCCATCATCGCTTGGTTATGGTCTCCGGGCGAGGTGAGCGTGAGCAAATCCGTTGCGAGTGGCGTAAAATATTTTGCGGCGCTGGCGGAGTCGCGAAATTCCGTGGCGTTGGCCGTCAGGCGGGCGAGGATGCGCACGACGTTGCCATCGACGCAGGCGGCGGGTGCATTGAACGCGATGCTCGTGATCGCTGCGGCGGTGTAGGGCCCGACGCCGGGGAGT
>JAYTWC010000478.1:0-2568 GCA_043743635.1 Verrucomicrobiota bacterium
TGCCAGCGCCGCGCGCACCGTGTCGAGCGGCACGAGCTTATCGATCAATTTTTTCCAATGGCCGGTTTTTTGCAGGTATTCCTTGGTGTAAGTTCCGACTGGCACAGTGGCTGGTTCGCCAATGGCGATGCGTTTAACGTCTACCTTGGCGAGATCGTCCAATGTCTTCACCGGTGCGCCTCCGTCAGAGGCGACCACAATCACGAGTGTATTCGCCAACACCGTACGCCGTGTGGTCGGCAGCAGCAGCCCGGCTTTCTCCAGCTGATCGACGCGTAATTCGTCGGCCGAGAAAATCACGTCAGCGGGCGCACCTTCCTTAATCTGACGCGCCAGAGCGCCCGAGGCGCCAAAATTAAACCGCAATGTATCGCCCGTGGCCTTGGCGTAGAGTGGAGCAATCTCTTTCAACGCATCCGCAAGGCTAGCCGCAGCAAACACCGTGACTTCAGCCCCGGGAACATACAGCCCTGAGCAGGTCAACAAACATAGGAATATTAACCAACGGCAGATTTTCATTAACCAAGTTTTTTCTCAGGCGGTTCTTCCGCGCGAAAACGCTCCGGCGCAATCCCGTATTTTTTCACCCGCAAGCCCATGATGCGTTCGGTCAACCCAAGCTGGCGTGCCGCCTTCGCGACAAACCCACGGTTTACCTTGAGTGCCTCGATAATCATTTCGCGCTCCACCGCGTCGAGCGTGTCCTGAAGCGTGCCCTTGGGAATTGTATTCGAAGCCTCCGCCGTCTGCAAACTTGGCGGTAGATGATAGGCATGGATCACACCGTCCTGGCTCAACAGCACCGCGCGTTCGATGATGTTTTCGACTTCGCGCACATTCCCCGGCCAGTGATAAGCCATCAACATGTCGATCGCCGGCGTGGAAAGACGCACCACCTTCTTCCCATTCTGGGTGGAATATCTTTCCAGGAAATAGTCGGCGAGTTCGAGGATATCGCTCTTCCGCTCTCGCAACGGCGGAATGTAAACGGGGAAAACATTGATTCGATAATACAGATCGATGCGGAACTTCCCTTCCTCAATCATTTTTTCCAGATTCCGGTTGGTTGCGGTAATAACCCGCACATCGACCTTGATCGTCTGCGCACCGCCGACACGTTCGAACGTGCCTTCCTGCAACACCCGTAAGAGTTTCGCCTGCGTCGCGGGTGAGATTTCGCCGATTTCGTCGAGAAAAAGCGTGCCGCCATGAGCCAGTTCAAAGCGCCCCTTGCGCAACGCCAGCGCCCCTGTGAACGCGCCTTTTTCGTGACCGAACAATTCGCTTTCGATAATGCTTTCGGGCAGTGCCGCACAATTAACGCGCACGAAGGATTTCTGCCCACGCGAGCCGCCCTGCCAGATCGCCTGCGCGATGCGTTCTTTGCCCACGCCGGTCTCACCGCGAATCAGCACGGTGGTTTTGCTGTCCGCCACCTGATCAATGTGGAAATACACCATCCGCATCGCCGACGAACGCCCGATCATTCCGTCAGGTACAAAGCTTTTCTTAATCTGCTCCTGCAACCGATCATTCTCCTTCTGCAACGAGTCGAAGCGCTCCTTCGCCAGCTGTCGAAAACGCACCGCTAGCCCGACCTGCCCGGCGATCAACGCGAGAAACCGCAAATCCGCCTCCAACACATCGCGCTCCGCCGTCACGCAGACAAAACTCAGCGTGCCCAAAACTACCTGCCCGTGGCGGATCGGCACAGCGATCCAGGCCTTGTCGTTATTTTCGGGGCGACACTGCAATTTGTCCAAAACGCTGAGCGGCGCATCAATTTTCTCAATACACTCAAATAACAGCGGCTCGGCTTCCGCGACGACCCGCCCGAGTAAGCCCTCGCCTTTCCCCACCGAAACTCGCATCGGCGGCGTTGTTTTTGCCGCGCCGATATGTTCATCGGCGACGAGCGTCTCGTGTTCGCGATCAAAAATTGCCAGCAGCCCTTCGCGCAAACTGGTGGCCAACGACAACTGCGAAAACAGCGCCGTCATCGCCGACGTAAAATCGCCACCCAACGCCAGCATCGTTGAAACCGCGTGAAGTGAATCTATCTCCCTGATAACACGGCATCGCCCCGCCAAACTCGGGCGCGGCACGGCCCCAGATGATAATGGATTACAACGTTCACAGTCATTCACACTTTTACATAGCAATGCGAATGCCATTCCCCCCTTCAATTTTAGGTCTAGAACTATCTTTTCTAGAACCTATTAAATACCCATCGCACGCCCAATTCATCCCCTAATCGCCACTTGCCAGCCGCCGCCACCACCACCTAAATCAACCGTTTAACGCATGACGCCCGCTTCCGCCCAGCCCCCAAAACACATTGCCATCATCATGGACGGCAATGGCCGTTGGGCCAAGCAACGCAAACTTCCGCGCATCGAGGGCCATCGCCGCGGTGTTGAAACCGTCCGCGCCATCATCGACGCCGCTCGCGAATACGGCATTAAGTTCCTCACCCTTTACGCGTTTTCCGTCGAAAACTGGAAACGCCCGCAAGACGAAGTCGCCGGCCTCATGACGTTGCTGGATTATTTTCTGAAGCGGGAAACC
>JAYTWC010000479.1:0-30096 GCA_043743635.1 Verrucomicrobiota bacterium
GCCGCGATCGCCGAAGAATGAAGGCGACTTAAGTGCCGAAATCGATGCGCTCGAAGGGAAATTGGCGGAATTAAAAAAGGCGAAGGACGATCCTCCGCCTGCGCCGCCCGATGTAAATTAAGGCGGGCCTACGTACTTTTGCCGTCCTACTTGGTACTTAATTCAACTGCACACCCCGTTTTGGAATTGTGGTTGGTGAGCGGGGAACACGGTTCACTGGGTGGCGTCAAAAATAGGCCAACACCTATGGAACAAAGAACACTCACCGACGCCGATGTTGAGGCGGTTGCCACGCGCATGATTCAGCTGCTGGGCTCGAAGCTCAGTGCTCCCGAGAAACGCCCGGAATCTCCTGCTCTTGTGCCGCCGCCGCCCAAAATGCCAGAACCCAAACTAGCCTATACCCTTAAAGAATTGGCGGCTGAACTGGGTGTTTCAAAAGTGACCATATACCGTTCTTTCAATTACCCACAATTTGGCCGCCAATTGAAGCACCCAAGACAATATCCGTGAGCCGTGCGAGGCCACGCCACATGACTATATTGCCAGGGACGGGATCGTTCGCTCTCCCGAGGTATCCGCCAAGTTTTGCTATACGTATAATATAGTGGGGCAGATTAGTTATGGGAACACACGGACTCACGGCATTCCGGCTCAATTGGTCGAGCACGGCCATCTCCATCTGGGTGAGTGCAATTTGAGGTTCTGCCTCGGGACATGATCGACTCACCATAGTCATCCAGAAGATGCGCCAAGCGAGGATGCAGCACGTGGCGATCAAATTGACCAATCTCTCGGCTGTTCTCAGTCCCGATTCCTCGACGCGGCACCCGGATTTGAGGATTTTATGAAAGACCTCGATCTTCCACCTCATGGCGTACCAGTTGAGCTTTTCGATCACTTCTTGCCTTGATGTAACGGAAAGATTGGTGATCAACTTCCAGTCAATCTTATCCCTATCATTTGGTTTCGTCCTCTCTTGTGCGTGTATGACTGTCACGACTAAGGCTGGGTATTTCCCGCTTTTCGCGATCGATGGGAGTATCCGCATGCGTTTGCACTTAAGTTCAAGAACGACCTCGGAAACGGATCCTGTTTTGTCCCTTACCTCAAGTTTGTGGAGCCCTTTTAACGGGACCGCGTCCATCTCGTCCTCCATCGTTGTTGTTCCCTCCTGAGCTTTTCGATTCGCGCAGGTCCTGATGAGGAACTTCGTGCCAGCGTCGAAGGCCGCACAAAACAGTTCATAAATATCACTTTCCCGGTCCCCAATATGTACACATCTTTCAGCATCCCCGAGCAGGCTCGATGATTGCTGTACATTCTGAAGCCACCGAAGACTCTCTTTTTGATCGATTGGCATACGCGTTGCATTGATATGCCCCCTCAATGCATTGGCGCCCTTAAACTTTTTCCTGGTCCAAAATTTGATCGCTGCCAATCCCAGCGGTAAACCTGCCTGCGTCACGGCCAAACTCGAATGCATCGAGATCCCGCAAAGCGGATTTTCATCCCGCCAGCGATCGCCCTTAGCATTGCCGGCGTACTTGGGCTTGTGAAGGAGGCCAATATTCTGACGCCGATAGGACAACTGTGTCGTGTCGTGCAAAATCAATATCTTGGTTTGGGTCCCTGCGAATCGCTCTCTCGTGGATCGAAAATGGCCGCTCAATATTTCGTCTTCGCTCACCCGTTCATTGTCGAAAAAGCGGTAGGCTGCCTTGGTGCTCGCCCAGTCTTGGCATGCCCACGGTATGCTCTCGGCCGTCGCCTCTGAAAGTTGTCTTAGCACGCTCTTAAATCGTTTACCCAGGCGTTCATCTTTGAACTCAGAAGCAAGCACTTCTTGATCCACCCAGTGAGTGTTTCCCGCGTCCTTTTTCAATATCGTTCTATATTCAGATTTCATGCCTGAATATAGATTGATATATTAACAATGTATATATAATATGCTATTCATTAACGATTTATGTAATTATTTATCCTAAGAATTGTGGGTAATTGAAAGTATACCGTTTGGTGGTACGAGGTCTGATCAAGCCTTTGCCGTACTTGCGTACCAAGGTTTTCACCCGGGCAGAGGTCGAACGGTTTCTGCGCGGGACGGAATGGCAGGTCGAAAAACGGCGGTCCACTGCGAGCAGGCTGTGATGTTTTTTCAGGCGTCGACGCCGGTGTAACAAATGGCCGGTAACGTTACACTCACGAGCGAGGCGAGAGTGGTGGCGAATAGTGGCTGGCTCTGTGCTGGCCCAAGTGGATGTGGCGTAACTTTACCGGCTACGCGAGCGGCCTAGATTTGAATGGTGCCGTTGAGCGGGCGTTGATGCCGGACGCTGCCAGGTGTGCACCCAAATTTCCGTTTAAAGGCAGTCGTGAAGTGGTTGACGTGTGAGTATCCCAGGCGGCTGGAAATGGTTTTGATCGGTATCTCTCCGGTGATCAGAGCGGTGTGCGCTTCCTTGAGCCTGCGGTCAGATATGAATGAATAGATGGTCTGACCGTATTCTTTGGCGAAGGCTTCGTTAAGCCACCTCGCTGAAAGCCCGCAGCGTTTCGTCAATTCGTCGAGCGATGGAAGTTTGCCTTCCAACTTAGTCAGGTATTCGTGCAACTCTTGGACGATTTTACGTTTTCTCCCGTCACGCAGGACCGGCTGAGTGCCGTGACAGATATGTGCAGTCAGAGTGCATAAGTATTCCAAAATTTTCGACTGAGCATATAACCGTTTCAAAGGACCAACGAGGGTATCGGAAAATGCAGCTCGCAAGGCAGCGGAGACGTGCAGCGGTATAGGCGCCACCACCACAGCAGGCGGTTTGGCGAGACCTAACCCAGTGATCAACATTTCGCAGAAATCTGGACCGATCATTTCAGCCAGCATCGCGTCGGAGACTGTGAGAGCAGTCATTTCGCAAGGCGCCGCGACAGTTTCTATCGAGGGGATTGTGTGCAGGCGATCTGCATGTCGAAAGAAGTCGTATCCCGGTTTGTAGATTAACTCTGCGTGTGGATAAAACTCGCGATGACACGCCGTTCCTTTGTTCACCAATTGTGCGCAAAACACGTTGGTTGGGAAATTGGATGTAAACTCCCCAACTTTGACCAACCGCCCAGGCACTTCAGTGCGGAAAACGTGAATAGCGCGCAAGATGGAAACACCTTCGCCTAGGGTTAATTGCTCTATCCAGCCGTGGCCCAGTTCAGGCGGGTATTTTAAATCGACTCGGTGGATATCATACGCTGGCGGGAAAATCGGCACTGCGGAATCGGTATCAGGCGTGGTGAGCCAAATCGCATGTAAGTTGAGAAGGGGCGTGGCGGTCATCCGGCAAAATGTACGAGAAACGGAGATAAAGAAAAGCGGGCGTCCGTAATTCGTATAGTTCCGCGTGTGGATCGTAGAACGGGTGGCTCAAGGCGTCCGAAATAGAACCGAGAACAAAGGTACATGCGTTTTCCTATGTTGAATCATTTGCGCTATTTATCTTTGGCGGCGGCGTATTTATTGGCGGCTCTTATCCCTCTCTCCGTTTCCGCCCAGCCTAATGCGGGGCAATTGCTCAGAGAGCAACAACTCCAACAGGAACGTCAGCAACTCCCAGCTCAGGCCAAGCCGGAAGTTCCCGTTGTTAACGAACCTAAATCAACCACTAACGGCATGACTGTGCTCGTGAAGTCCGTTCGATTTAGAGGTTATGATGGCTTAGCGACGGAAGCCGAACTGCAAGCCATCGTCAGTGAGTCAATCGGCAAGAGTTTAGGTCTTGCGGAATTGCAGGGACTGGCTGAACGCGTGACGGCCTTGCTCCGAAAAAAGGGATTCTTCCTTGCGCGTGCGTATCTGCCTAAGCAGGACGTGACCGAAGGGATAATCGAGATCGCGATCGTTCAAGCAAAGAGCGAGGGAGAAGTCAGCTTCAACTGCGCCCAAGGAGTTCGCATTCATCAGGGGCAGCTCAAGCAAGTCGTCTCGCAGGCGATCAAACCGGGCCAACCTCTGCATGAAAGCGACCTTGAGCGCGTGCTTTTGCTGATGAACGATATTCCGGGTGTCACGGCGCGCGCAGTACTTGCACCGGGTTCTGCGCCGGGCACGACGCGAGTGACGATCAATGTGACTGAGGCGCCGCTTTTTTCTGGGGCAATTTGGGGTGATAACTACGGCAATCGTTACACGGGCGCATGGCGCGGCAACGCCTTTTTCTCTCTCAACGATCCCTTCCATCTTGGCGACCAGTTGAGTCTCATGTTCTGCGGCGCGTCTGGCCTTACGCAAGGTCGCTTTGCCTACAGTGTGCCGATCTGGGGACGTGGAATTCGTGCCAATACCTCGTATTCTAAAATGCAATACAAGTTGGGGAAAGAGCTGGCCCCGATGAAGGGCAAGGGAACAGCGGACACTTTGGATTTCGGAATCAGTGGTTCAATTGTACGCAGCCAATCGTTTAACCTAAGTGCCAATATCGGGTTTGAACAAAAAAACCTCAAGGATGATGCCTACGGTTTCAATATCCGAGACAAGCGCCTGCAAAGTGGTGTGTTGGGCCTTTCGGGTAGTTATGTCGACACGCTCCTGGGTGGCGGCTGCACTTCCTGGAACCTTTCTGGTGCTTCAGGCTATGTGACACTGTCGCACAACCGCGGTGACTATAACTCTGATCGCGGTAGATTGGTCTACGATCTGGCCGGTGATTATATAACGATACCGGCAGCACACACGTCCGGTTATTATACCAGGGCCAATCTTTCAGTTTCCCGTCTGCAACGTATCACGGATGGGCTCGCGTTTTACGCTTCGTATTCCGGACAGCTCGCATCCAAGAATCTCGACTCAAGTGAAAAGTTCAGCCTTGGCGGGCCCAATGGTGTGCGGGCTTATCCAGTCGGCGAAGCTTCAGGTGATGAGGGCCATCTCTTCAATTTCGAATTGCGACAGGATTTGCCGTGGGGTGCGAAATGGCTGAATTGCCAAGTCGTTGGCTTTTTGGACGCGGGACATATCACCTTGTACAAGTTCCCTTGGTATGGGGCGGTAACCAATCCTGGTCATGAAAACAACTACCAGATTGCTGGGAGCGGACTTGGTCTGAACTTCGGTAAGCCCGGACTCTATTCGGTGCGTCTTAGCTATGCCCATAAACTCGGTGAGAATTCGGGACGGAGCTATGAGTACAAGGATGTCAGCGGGAATGTAATTGCCGGGGGGAAAGACGCGGACGGGCTTCGAGATTCTAGCCGCCTCTGGTTAATGGGGCAGCTCTCATTTTAATATAATAACTAAGTTAAAGATCTAAAACTAAAATCGAATTTCGCTATGCACACTCATCACGCTTCCTATAGCGATCAAGCCGATCCAGGCCGGCGGGCATGCCGCCTCCGCTCTTTCGCTCAACAGTGCGTTAGCGCGTTTACACTTGTTGGGTTGCTGGCTACTGCCACGGCGTGGGCTCAATCAGCGAATACCCTACCGACGGGTGGCCAAATCACGAGCGGTTCGGGTTCCATCAGTCAATCAGGGAACCAGATGACCGTCACTCAGAGTACCAACGGCATGATCGCGCAGTGGGGCACATTCAACATAGGGCAGGATGCCGGTGTTCAGTTTGTCCAGCCTAACTCCAGCTCTGTAGCGCTCAATCGGATCTTGGATCAAAATCCGAGTCAGGTTTTGGGTTCATTAACTGCTAACGGGCAGGTTTTCCTAATTAATTCGAACGGTGTCTATTTCGGCAAGAATGCGACCGTCGATGTCGGCGGTCTAGTGGCGTCCAGTTTGGATATTGCCGATGCTGATTTTAAGGCGGGCAAGTACAATTTTTCAGGCAAGGGCGGCAGCGTCGTTAACGCCGGCAAGATTTCTGCGGGCGCTGGCGGTGTGGTGGCCTTGATCTCACCGGTGGTTTCCAACGAAGGAACCATTTCAGCTGTGGGCGGTGGCGTGGTTCTAGCCGCTGGCAAAAAAGTAAATCTGAATTTTGGCGGTAGCGGAATGATTAGTGTCACCGTTGATGAAGCTGCCGTGGACGCGCAGGTTTCGAATCACGGTCTGATCAAAGCCGATGGCGGCGTCGTGGTCATGACAGCACGAGCGGCGGACAGCCTGCTCGGCACTGTGGTCAATAATACCGGTGTGATTGAGGCGAATACGCTTTCAAGCGTGAATGGCCGAATTGTCCTCGACGGTGGAGAGGTGGGAATTGTTGAGAACGCAGGCACACTTTCTGCGACAGGCACACAGCCAGGCGAAACGGGCGGAATAATTGTTGTGACGGGTGAAAAGGTTGGCCTTTTCGGCTCTGCGATTGTTGATGCTTCTGGCCAGGCCGGCGGTGGCGCCATCGCCATTGGTGGAGGATTTCAAGGGAAGGATACTACAATCCAAAACGCCTCTCAAACCGTGGTCGGAAAAGATGCCATCATCCGGGCTGATGGTGGTGTTAATGGTTCGGGCGGCAAAGTCGTGCTTTGGTCGAACGACTACACTGCTTTCGGTGGCACGATCAGTGCTCAGGGCGGAAGTGTTTCCGGTAACGGCGGCTCGGTGGAAGTGTCTTCAGGTGGTCAATTGAATTTCCTCGGATTGGTCGATGCGAAAGCGTTTTATGGTAAAGCGGGTATGCTCTTGCTTGATCCTAAGGATCTCATCGTAGCAACGGGCGGAAGCGCCGTTCTCGACGGCAGCAATACACTGGCGTTTGCGACGAATACAGGCGGCACCTCCACGATTGATCCAGGGACGATCACCGCGATCACGAATGCCGGCACGGCGGTGACGCTGCAGGCTTCGAACGATATCACCATCAATAATGCGATTATATCCAATAATCCCACGGGCAATGGTGGCACTATGACGTTTGAGGCTGGACGCAGTATAATAAATAATTCGCTCATTACGACCGATAACGGAAATATAACATTTATCGCCAACGCTGGAACGGGGGCGGGCGTCATTAATGCGGATCGATCGCCTGGTGCGTCCAATATCATTAATAACGGTGTGATCAATGCTGGCAGCGGGACGGTTGCTATGACCATTGCTGCTGGAACCGGGCAAACCAATGCCACCAGCGGTAGTATTTCTTCCGGGACTATTTCCGCGGGCACGCTCAATATCAATCATAATGGATCAACTGCGGGTGGCACCATCGATCTTGGATCGACCAGCGTACAATACCTTTCTGCCATCTCCGGACAAAACCGTGATATTACAAACAGCTCGGGCGTGGTGAGTGTGCAGGGCGTGGGGAACAGCACGGCGACGTTTCAGGCCGGCAGCGGTGGCGATATCACGATTACCGGAACCAATACGGATTTCAATAATCTGAAGATAACATCCGGCAGGAACGTGACTATAAATGACCTTAACGGCATCCAGTTGGACGATTCAACCATCTCGGGTAATTTTAGCCTGACCTCGCACGGCCCGATCGGAAATACAGGTTCGGTTTCGGTTGCCGGGCAGACAACGCTTGCTGCACAAACGGGAGGTTTTGGCATATCTGATCCTGATATTAATTTAAGAAATTCGAGTAATGATTTTAATACTATTCAAATTGTTACAGGCCACGCCGTGGCCATTGCCGATAGTAACGGTTTTACCCTGAGTGGTGGTGCGAATCATGTTACAGCCTCCCTTAAACTAGAATCGGGCAATGGCCCTATCGTGATTGCTGCTGGGGCGGCAACGACGGCCCATGGCACAATTACCATCGACGCCGGGGGCAGTGGCGGGGTGACGATTAATGATACGCTCACCTCCACGGCTGGTTCGATCAATATTACTGCGGGAGGCGCTTTCCTTGCGACAAGCAAACTCTCAGCCTTCACTGGTAGCGCACCGTTTAATCAGGATGTCTCCATTTCTGCAGGCGGAAGTGCGACGTTGGCCGATATTGATGTGTCGCGAGACCTGACCGTCACGGCGCAGGGTAACATTATTGGCAATGGTGTGCTCACGCAGATGGACGGAGTTGCCACCTTTACGGCGGCCAACGGAGGGACGACTTATGATATAACTCTAAACAACGCCAACAATGATTTTGACTATGTGAGGATCAGCAATGGGAAGAACGTTAGCATAAACGACAAGAATGATATCAACTTTTACGAGGTGACGGCGACGGGCGACTTATCTGTCGCCGCTGGAGGTTCAATCTCTTCTGCCGACACGATGACGGTGACTGGCGATTCAACCTTCACGACCTCGGCCGCGAATTCGGATCTGACGCTGGCGAATGGAAACAATGTCTTCACCGGATCGGTGACGATGGCGACGACCGGGAGCGGCAGCTACCGGGATCTCAATTTCAGTAACAACACTCCCGTGGCCGCCGTGATCAGTGGGTTTCCGTCAAACTCGCTGCGCAATGTCACCTTTACTTTTAATAGCGCACCGAACTTTCAAATACCGACAATGATTCTGACCGGTGACTTGTCGGTCAATCTGCCGAGTGCGACTGTTCTGGGCGGTGGTCTCACTCAGGCCAACGGTGGCATCAAGCAAGCCAATGGAGGCACTGCCACTTTCAGCACCGGTTGGAACGGTGACATCACGCTCAATGACGCCGGTAATACCTTCACCAATCTTTCGATAACCTCGGCACGCAACGCCACTATTACGAATACAGGGGGCCTGAATCTGGTGAACGGAATCAATCTGGCGAATTCGTCCGGGAATGGTGATCTCACTTTGACGGTCGGCGGAGACATCACTCAGACTGTAGGGCTTCAAGTCAAGGGCACGGCAGAGTTTATTGCAGGCAACCACGACGTCTTGTTGAACACCTCGTGGAATTCTCTAAATATTTTGAAAGTCACGTCAGCTCGTAATGTGAATGTTATTGAGTATGACGATCTCGTTCTGGATACCTCGAACATCAGCGGGACTCTGACATTGCAGGGCTATCCCAATTACGGGAACTCACAACTCACGCAGATCGCTAATTCGGCCGTGCATGTGGGCGGGGACACGACTTTTTCAAATTTCCAGGGTGGCCAAGGCATCAATCTCCCTAGTGTGAACAATATATTTGGCGATCTGGCGATCAGTGGGATGGCGGACCGGCCGATCCTCATCACGGAAAACGATGCAATCACACAAAGTTCAGCGTGGAATCTGCAATATGGCGGCAACACCCCTGCGGTCACTTTGACCACGGTCAATGATCAGGCGATTATGCTCAACAAGAGCGGAAATTATCTTGGCAATTTGACCATGATCCAAAACGGACCTGGCACTGCGGCTGGCGTCGTTTCGATTACAAATACCAATACGAATGGAATCACGCAGGGAGCGGCCTGGCAGACGCATGGTAATACGACCGTCGATTCAAGCGGGCGCTCGGTTACATTGACCGATCCCGACAACGTGCTTGGACCATTGCAGGTACTGGGTGGAACGAGTGGTTCTAGCACCATC
The DNA here is from genome assembly GCA_043743635.1 of Verrucomicrobiota bacterium. Taxonomy (GTDB): domain Bacteria; phylum Verrucomicrobiota; class Verrucomicrobiia; order Opitutales; family Opitutaceae; genus JADKHC01. The sequence goes on from JAYTWC010000479.1 coordinate 9,422, forward strand.
AATATTGTAGCCAAAGACAATGGTGGTCATGCGGCTATCCGCGACTTTGCAGGCGGGGCCTGGACGACGGGCACGGGGATAAACAATACAGTTACGCTAACGGCTTACAGTTCGGGCGGTGTTTTCGGCGGCGGTGATATCAATCTCACGAATACAGGAAACGTTATTGGCGACCTCACGATCTACGGCAATAATGTTACAATTACGGAAGGCCATAGCATTACGGATGTGGGAAGTGGCAATGCGGCTGGGCAATGGACGACGACCGGTACGACGACCTTGAATTCTATTGGGAGCACGGTGTCTCTCGATAATACGAACAACGTGCTCGGGCCGCTGGTTGTAAACGGAAGTCCCACCTCAGTTTTAATCACCGACAATTCGAATATCACTCAGGCGGCTGCGTGGCATATCGGCTCTGCGCCGGTCACGCTCAATGCCGTGGGCCACGGCATCGATCTCAGCACGAGCGGCAATGTGCTCGGTGCGATCAATATTACGGTGACCAATGGAATGCCCTCGGCCGTGAGCATCACCGAGGACGATGCAATCACTCAGGGCAGCGCCTGGATCATCCCTAACATCCCCGTGACTTTGAATGCGGAGAACGGCAAGGCCATCACTCTCACGCAAGCTTCGAACCAGATGGGAAGTCTGACGGTGACCGGTGGAGTGGTTTCCATCACGGAAAACGACTCAATCACGCAAGGTGTGGGCGCGTGGACGACGACCGGCACGACAACTTTAAATCCCACCGGAAATAATATTACTCTCACCAACGTCGCCAATCTCATCGGGCCGCTAGCCATCAGCAACGCAGCGCAAGTCAACATCACGAATAACGCGGATATTACCCAGGCCTCCGCCTGGACGTTGCCGGATGCCCCCATTACGCTCAACGCCCAGACGCATGACGTGCTTCTTACGCAATCGGGGAACCAGTTGGGCGACCTAAAGATCACTGGTCAGAACGCTCAGATTGTGGAGAATCATGATATTACCGATGGCGGTGCCTGGAGCGTGTCCGGACTCACCACCTTAACCGCAGGCACGAACTCTATCGTGCTCGATGCGAATCCCAAAAGTGATTTTGGTACGTTGAAAATCATATCGGCAGCCGATGCTGATGTCAGCGATTTGAACGGGATTATTATCGATGGTGCGACGGTTTCCGGGACCTTTACCTTGAGTGCGGGCGGTGCGATCACGCAGACCGCCAATCCAATCCTTACAAACAGTCTGGTGCTGGGTGGAACCGGTGCTTCCGCCGTGCTCAACACGGCCACCAATGACGTCACCTCGCTGTCCACGAACTTCACCGCCGGCGGCGGTCTGAGTTATACGGACGCCAATGACTTCGACTTGACGAACCTAAGTGTTGGGGCAAATGCGGTTTCACTCACTTCGGTCGCTGGCACCGTGACGGGGTTGAACGTGACGAGTTCGTCAACGTCATCGCTCACGGTCAATACGGGAACCGGTCTCATCGTGCCGGCTTTGAATATTGCGGGATCGCAAGATTACACGGCGGGCGGCACAGGTATTCTCCTCGACGGAAATCTCAACAGCACTGCGGCGGGCGCGATCAATTTCCACAGCCCGGTGGCCCTCAACCGCGATCTGACAATTTCATCGACCAATGCTGCGATCACCTTCGACTCCGCGGTCGCAGGCAACACCCATAATCTGGGCATCAACGCCGGTAGCAGCGCGATCACCTTCGACGGAGCGGTCAGCAATCTTGGCAACAGCGCAACCTCGAACGCAGCGCTGTCGGTCACGGCGACCTCGGGTTCCACTATTTTTAACAGTACACTATCGGCAAACAACGGCCTCTTGGTCTCCGGCCCTTCGACCTTCAAGGATTCGGTGACGCTCCAGAATGGCGGAATCGGTTCCACGTTCACCGGTGAAGTGACCTTGGGCAAAGTCGGGGGCATGACGCTCTCCGGCTATAAATATATGGATTTTAATAGTGGCATCTCGCTGGCCAATGGTGATGCGGCGATCCTCTCCAACGGTTATCCGATACGTTTTAATGGCGGTTCGGTTCACGGTCCCTTCAACCTGACTCTTGATGCTGGTTCGGGTACGAACGCCCTCATTGGCGGCAGCCTGGGTCTCAACGCTATGGGCTCGGATCTCACGGGCCTGACCGTGGGCGCTTACAACCCAATCGTCTCTGGGGTGACGATCAATGGCTTTCAGGACTATACAGCAGTATCGGGGAGCAGCATTCAGCTGGGCGGAAGCGTAACCAGCACTGCCGCCACAACGGGAACAATCACTTTCCACAGTCCGGTTAATTTGACGGGCGATGCCAGTCTCACGACAAGCGATGCAGACATTACATTTGCGAGCAAGGTGGACGGTGCGCACAATTTGGTTCTGGATTCAGGTTTAGGTGCCAAGGCGTTTACCGGGAAAGTCGGCAATATAACCGCGGTGGGCGACGGTGTGGGCGCGAGCATCACATTGCAGGGGAGCGGGGCGACCGTTTTTAGCAACACGGTCAACACCCGTTCGGGCATTGTCGCAGCCGGTCCCGTCACATTTGCCGGTAACGTAACGATGGGGGATGGTGACACGGGGTCGACGTTCAACGGCTTGGTGACGACGGGGGCCACAACGATCAGCGGCTACGACGATCTTGCTTTTAATGGCGGCCTTGCGCTGACCGGTGACACCAGCCTTGTCTCCAATGGCAGCGACATCAGTTTCGGCAACACCGTGTCGGGCCCGCATCATTTGACCTTGAATGCTCTGGCGGGTGGAGCGGGAACCGTGACGGGTTTGAACAACATTGGGTTCACCTCGGACCTGACAAAGTTGTCCATCACAGCGCAGACTCTGAGTTTGCCCGCGACCGGTTTGGCGGTTGCTGGTCCCATGGATTTCACCGCACCCGGAGGCATTACACTTAACGGGGCTGTCGGCAACAGCGCTGGTCCCGCGACCGGACAAATCGACTTCAACAGCCCGGTGCTCATGGGCAATGACACGACCATAACCACCAGCAATGCGGCAATCAATTTTGCCAGCACGATCGATGGAGGTGGAGTGCTTTCACTGAACTCAGGCAGCGGTATTATTACTATAAACGGTGCCGTGGGTGGAAGCGCCATGTTGGGCTCGCTCTTAACCACTGGCACGGGTGGCACGGTTATCAATGGCGGTGGGATCGAGACGGCGTTTGACCAGGTCTATGGCGGTGATGTGACCATCGGGAACGTTGCAGCAAGCCTTCGTTCTATCCTCGGCGCTGTCACGTTCTCCGGCAAAACAACATTGAACGAGGCACTGACCGTAAACACGAACAGCTCAGGTGATATAACGTTCAATGGCGCCGTGGATGGAGCGAATGCGCTCGTGGTTAACACGAATGGAACTGCATATTTCAATGCTGCAATCGGAGGAGTCACGCCGCTCTCCAGTCTGGTCGCCAACCAGGGATCTACGACGATCAATGGCGGTGCTGTTACCACTACGGGCAGTCAGAACTACTTCCAGGTGTTTATCGGAGCTGACGCGGTTCTGAAAGGCACTAACATCTCTTTCGACAGTACTCTTGATTCGGTTAGCGCCACAACCTGGGATCTTACCATCACCGATAGTGGCATGACGACCCTCAACTCAAATTCAGGTGCTGGCGATCCGTTGCGAAACCTGACCTTCAATGGCGGCGGCAGCACGCTCTTGAGGAGTAATATCATCACGACGGGCGCCCAGACTTATGGCAACGAGCTGCTGATCGATCCTTTTAACACAACCACGCTGACCTCGACCGGCGCGGGCGATATAACTTTTAACTCCCACATCAATTCCTATAGTGCGTTACGGAGTCTGACGGTGAATACAGCGGGAGCTACGATCTTCAATGCCGATGTCGGGCGCAATAACGAATTGTACAATCTTACGACCGACGCGGCGGGTACCACCGTGATCAACACCTCGTTGCTCCGGACCAATCAAGCCCAGACCTTTAACGATGCAGTCACGCTCGGGGCGCCCGACGTTACGCTACACTCAGACAACAGTGGCTTAACGTTCAAGAAGACCATCGATGGCGCCTCCAATCTGGTCGTTGAGGGTCCCGGTGTTCTCGGGCTCTCCTTCAACGGTGCGATCGGTGGCACGACCGCTCTGAATTCCCTCTCCGTTTCCGGCCGGGATATCTCTCTTCGGTCAGTCCGGACCCAAGGCACCCAAACTTATGCGTCAGCCACCAACGGCGCGACGACAATGAACGGTAATCTGACGGTGTTGAATAACGCAGCCGTCAGTTTTTCGGGAAAGGCCGTGTTGGGTGCTGACGTAACGATCGCCCCCGGCGGCGGCGACATCACAGTTAACAATGCGCTCAATGGTGCTCACAATTTGAATTTGGACACTACGGGAACGATCACACTAGCCCAAACTGTGGGTCAGACGACGCCGCTGACGTCACTGACGACGAAAGCCGGAAGCACAACGATTATCCGCTCATCGAAAATAACCACGACGGGCAGCCAAAATTACAATGGCGCGGTAAATGTTAACAATACCACCCTGCTCACGGGCACGAACGTCACTTTCGCTGGCACGCTGGATGGAGCCTATGCGCTTAGTGTCAACGATTCCGGCACGACGACCTTCGGTGGTATGGTTGGCGGTTATATCCCGTTGGCGAGCATTACCTCGTATGCCGCTGGAGGCACGGTGATCGCTGGCGGCAGCATCCGCACCACCGGCAACCAGGATTTTATCAGCGACGTGACCGTGAGCGGTTTGGCGGCTCTGCTTGAAACAGCGGGCTCGAACGTCCGCTTCTTCAGTACGCTCACGCTGGCCAAGGACCTGACGGTCACGACGGGCGTTGGCAACGTGACCTTCGACGGTACGGTGGATGGTGCTAGCAACTTGGTCGTCAACAGCAGTGGTCTGACCGCTTTCTCATCCGCAGTCGGTGGCACGACTCCACTGGCTTCGCTCACCACCGATGCCGGTAGTGGTGGTTCCACTACGATCGCGGGTGGCGTTGTCACGACCACCGGCGGGCAATTCTACAATGACGCTCTGACGCTGGGCGCCGACACTATCCTCACCGGCGACAAGATCGATTTCGGCCAGGCAGTGAGCGGCGCGGTCGCCCTGACGCTGCAGCCCTTTACCGCCAACCGGAATGTTCAAATTGGAGGAGGTGTTAATAGCGGTTCGGCGCTCGATCTCACAACGGCCGAACTTGCATTGCTCCCGGCAAACCTTACGAGCCTTACCATCGGCAGCGCTGCTGGAACTGGAACTCTAGATATTAGCGGTAACGTAAGTTTTGGAGCGATACCGCTGACTTTGAATGGTGGCGGTGGAATTTCCCAGACGGGCGGTACGTTAACGCAGAGCGCCGCGCTTACTCTTTTCTCCAACGGTGCGATCGATCTAAGCAACACAGGCAACAGCCTTGGCGCAATTTCCATCAACGGCACGCCCACATCGGTCAACATAGCTGACTCCACGGATATTACTCAAGGTGCGGCGTGGAATCTGGGCACAGCGAATACCACTCTGAATGCCGGCACGCACGACATCATCCTTACCCTTAACGGCAATACGTTTGGCACGCTGCTCCTCACAGGTGGAAATGTGAACATTAAGGAGGCGGCTTCCACTGATCTTGGTATTTCCAACATCAGTAAAAACCTGACCTTAGATTCTGATGGGGCGGTGACGGTCATTGGCGCAATCGATGTGACCGGGAACGCTGCTTTGACTGCCAACGGTCTGATCGGCCAGACCGTACCAATCACTATCGGCGGCAATTTATCGTTGGACACGGCGGCTTACAACGCCGGCAACGTCACCATCAATAACAGTGGGGCGACCAACACCCACACCGGCACTACACTTATTGGTGGAGACTATGATCTGATCACCACGGGCGGGACGGTTTCGCAGTCGAACGGCACGAATGTGCAGGTTGCCGGTAATTTGACGATCAACTCAACCAACGCGACGATGGACAGCGCGGGAAATCTCGTTGGAGGCACAACCAATCTCCCTGGTACAAGTGCAACTTTCTCTCAGTCCGGCGTCATTACGTTGGGCAACTTGAATGTCACAGGAAACTACACCATCGTCAGCACCGCGACTAATCGCAGCTTTAGTTCTGGAGCGGTCTCCGGCACGGCGATCAATCTTAATAACTCGGCCAATCACGTCACTGGTACTATTTCTGTCAATACGGTCGCGCCTAGTATCACGAGCGGACCACAGGTGCAGACTGGCATCTTGCAGTCCACAGGCACCTCGATCCAAATTTCTGGCAACGCCAGTTTCACGGCGGAGGCTTCGTCCGCTGGCAGCCTGGGAGTTATTCTGAACAATGCCGGCAATACCTTTGGCAGCCTGCGTGCCACAGCAAATCTGATAGATATAGTCGATAGTTCGTCATCGAGCGTGATCGCTGGCTTGAACGGCACGACGAGCACGAATCTCTTAACCTCTGGCTCGGTGACTCAGACGGGGGCCATCATCACTCCCGCTTTGACCATCAATTCTGGCGGGGCAATCACGCTGACGGAAACAACCAATCAGATTTCAAATCTTACTCTGAACGCAAACGGTGCGATCTCGTATCGCGACACGGATGGTTTCGCCATCTCCGGAATGAATGCCAACGGCAACGCAGTCGCGCTTGTTGCCGGGGGCACGGGAGCGATCACGCAGACGGGCTCGATCATAAATATTACCACTCTTGGCGTGAATGCCGGTGGAGCCGTGACGCTCACTGATGCGGGGAATACAATAGATTCGCTGACCAATATCACTGCTGGTGGTGCGTTGCAGATTCGTGATTCAGCGGGCGGGCTTTCGATCAGTGGTTCGGTTCAGGTGGCTTCTGGTGACATCGCGATACGTACATCGGGCGATTTGACACTCGGCGCGAGTAGCGCCGTCACCGCTACCACCGGGAATATTTACGTTTCGACCGAAGGTATTGGCAACTTCGTCAACAATGCTGGCACGGGTGTATTTACTGTTGGTTCGGGTTCGCGCTGGCTCGTGTACAGCAAGACGCCGGACCTCGTTGGTTCAGTGCACACGGTGAAGGGAGGGCTGACCTCCAGCTTCCGCCTTTACGGAAAAACGTATGGCACGACTTTACCCGGCAGTGTCACTGAAACCGGTAATGGCTTTATCTATTCTGACGCCGCTTCTACGACGCTGACGATTGCCCCGACAATCACGGGCACGGCCAGCCATGTTTACGGTAACACGCCGACAGCTGTTCTGGGTTATACTGTTTCCGGTGGTTTTGTGGATTCTGAGGATACGTTGTCCAATATCGGTATCACGGGCGCACCCACATTTGATCAGACACTTGCGAACACGATGAACGCTGGTTCGTACACGATCAAGTTTACTGGCGGATTGTCTTCCCTCTACACGCTGGTTCCTGATACCAATGGCGTGAACTATTCAGTGACGCCTGCTGTGCTCACTTACAATGCGACATCAGCTTCGCGTTACTATGGCGATGCCAACCCGGCACTCGGCGGCACGATCACCGGCTTTAAGCTTACGGACAATTCCAGCAGTCTTGGTGGGTCCATTTCCTGGGCAACCCTCGCGGACGGTGCTAGCAATGTTGGTAGCTATGCGATCACGGGCGGCGGATTTACTTCGGGCAACTATACTTTCGTGCAGGCGGCGGGTAACGCGACCGCACTGTCCGTGACGGCGCGGCCGATCACTCTGACGGCGACCAATCAAAATCGTATCTACGGCGATGCGAATCCGGCGACGGGAGGCTACACGATTTCTACTGGTAACTTGGTGAACAGCGATGCACTTACTGCTCTCCTTAGCGTTGGCTCGCCAGCCTTGCTGACGAGTAACGTCGGCAGCTATGCACTGACTCCGTACGGGGCAAACTTTACATCTGGTTCGGCGAGCAATTACGCGATCACTTACGCGCCCGGCACGTTGTCAGTGACAGCGCGGCCGATCACACTCACGGCAAACGACCTGAGCCGCTACTATGGAAACGCGAACCCTGCGACGGGAGGCTACACGCTTACCAACGGCAATCTGGTTAATAGCGATGTACTCAATGCGCTGCTCACAGTCTTGTCTCCCGCGACGCTGACCGATCATGTGGGCAACTACACACTGACGCCAAGTGGTGCGGTTTTTACTTCAGGCTCGGCGAGCAACTACGCGATTTCCTACGCACCCGGTACGTTGTCTGTGACAGCGCGTCCGATCACGCTGACTGCGAATGGCCAGAGCCGTTACTATGGCGATGCGAATTCCGCGACGGGTAGCTTCACGATCGGTGGTAGTGGTTTGGCCAATACGGATGCGTTGAATGCGCTCCTGAATGTTTTATCGCCTGCAACGGCTACGAGCAATGTAGGCAGCTACACGCTGACGCCAAGTGGAGCAGTCTTTACCAGCGGTACAGCTTCTGACTATGCGATCGCGTACGCCTCTGGCACGTTGTCGGTGGCAGCGCGGCCGATCACACTCACGGCGAGCAACCTGAGCCGCTATTATGGAAATGCGAACCCTGCGACAGGAGGCTATACCCTAACCAGCGGGAATCTGGTAAATAGTGATGCGCTCGCAACGCTCATCAATGTCTCCTCGCCGGCTTTGCTGACGAGCAATGTCGGCGGCTATGTCCTGACACCCTACGGAGCAAACTTCACCTCGGGTTTAGCGAGCAATTACGCGATCACCTACACGCCTGGCACGTTGTCAGTGGCGGCGCGGCCGATTACACTCACGGCGGTCGACTTGAGCCGCATCTACGGCAATGCGAACCCGACGACTGGCGGTTACACGATTACGAGTGGCAACTTGGTCAACGGTGACGCAGTCAACGCTCTACTTTCCGTGTTATCGCCCGCGACGCCTACGAGCAACGTGGGCAACTACACGCTAACGCCAAGTGGCGCGGTCTTCACCAGCGGAGCGGGCTCGAATTACGCGATCACCTACGCACTAGGCACGTTGGTAGTGACAGCGCGACCGATCACACTCACAGCGGTCGACCTTAGCCGCCTCTATGGCAACGCGAACCCGACGACTGGCGGCTACACGATTACGAGTGGTAACTTGGTCAACGGTGACGCAGTCAACGCTCTGCTTTCGGTGTTATCGCCTGCGACTGTCACGAGCAACGTGGGTAACTACACGCTAACGCCAAGTGGCGCAGTTTTCACCAACGGTTCGGCTTCCAACTACGCGATCGCCTACGCGCCCGGCACGCTGTCAGTGACAGCGCGGCCGATCACGCTCACGGCGGTCGACTTGAGCCGCATCTACGGCAATGCGAACCCGACGACGGGCGGCTACACGATTACGAGTGGCAGCTTGGTCAACGGTGACGCAGTCAACGCTCTGCTTTCTGTGTTATCGCCCGCGACTGTCACGAGCAACGTGGGTAACTACACGCTAACGCCAAGTGGCGCGGCCTTCACCAGCGGAGCGGGCTCGAATTACGCGATCACCTACGCACCAGGCATGTTGGCAGTGACAGCGCGACCGATCACACTCACAGCGGTCGACCTTAGCCGTCTCTATGGCAATGCGAACCCGACGACTGGCGGCTACACGATTACGAGTGGTAACTTGGTCAACGGTGACGCACTCAACGCTCTGCTTTCGGTGCTATCGCCTGCAACACTCACGAGCAACGTGGGCAACTACACGCTAACGCCAAGTGGCGCGGTTTTCACCAGCGGAGCGGGATCAAACTATACGATCACCTATGCGCCCGGTACGTTATCAGTCACTGCGCGACCGATCACGCTGACTGCGAATAACCAGAGTCGTTACTACGGCGATGCGAATTCCGCGACGGGTAGCTTCACGATTGGTGGTAGTGGTTTGGCCAATACAGACGCATTGAACGCGCTGTTTACAATTCTATCGTCTGCGACAGTCACGAGTAATGTTGGCAGCTACACGCTGACACCGAGCGGTGCAGTCTTCACCAATGGATCAGCTTCGAACTATGCGATCACGTATGCCCCTGGCACGTTGTCGGTGACGGCGCGCCCGATCACGATCACGGCCACCAACCAAAGCCGCACGTATGGGGATGCCAACCTCACAACGGGCGGCTACACGATCATCAGCGGTAATCTGGTCAACAGTGACGCTCTCGCGGCACTTATCAACGTTACTTCCCCTGCGACGCTTGCAAGCAATGTCGGAGCTTACGCCCTCATCCCAGGCAGTGTTATATTTACAGCAGGTTCATCCTCGAACTACGCGATTACGTATAGCAATGGTTCGCTAAACGTCACTCCGGCTGTGCTTACATATACAGCCAATACCTCTAATCGTTTTTACGGTGATGCAAACCCAGTTTTCTCTGGTCTACTCTCTGGATTCAAGAATGGGGAAACACTGGCTACCGCCACGACGGGTTCATTGATCTTTACCAGCCCGGCCGGCGTGACCACGAATGCTGGTTCGGCGGTGATCAATGGCGGTGGCCTGACAGCCAACAATGGCAACTATGTTTTTGTGCAGGCTGCGGGTAATGCTACCGCACTGACAATCACACCGCGGCCACTGACTGTGACAGCGGTTGATTTCAATCGTTACTACGGTGATACGAACCCGGCCGCGTTGATAGTAACAACCCTCGGATTAGTGAATGGAGATATGGTGGTTAGTGCAGGTGGAACTACGCTGGCTACACAGGCGAGCAACGTAGGCGTCTATCTGATCACGCCGAACAACACTGCGTTCTCTTCCGGGCTCTCCAGTAATTATGCGATCAGTTACATCGCAGGAAACATGAGCGTGCTGCCGCGTTCGATCACGATCATACCCGTTTCGCTGAGCCGTGTGTACGGGGACGCCAATCCTGTCTATGGCTTGGTCACGGCAAGCAACCTTGCCAATGGAGATACGCTCGGGGTTTCAACCTTATCCAGTTCGGCTGCTCTATTGAGCAACGTAGGGGTCTACAGTTTATTGGCGAATTCGGCTGCGTTTACCAAGGGCTCTGCAAGTAACTATGCCATCACTTACGCCCCCGGTGTCCTGACTGTTACGCCACGCCCAGTCACGATCACAGCAAATGATCTGACCAAGATCTACGGTACGGTTGATCCTACGCTGACATATCTGGTCGAATCCCAGACAGCAGGCCGTGGTTTGATTTCCGGACAGACCCTTTTGGGAAGTCTTTCGCGTGCTGCCGGTGAGAATGTTGCTGGTGGTCCCTACGCGATCACTATGGGCACGTTGGCGATTGTTAACCCGAACTACTCAATCACGTATAACGGTGGTTCGCTCACGATTACTCCCGAAGTGTTGACCTATGTCGCCACACCGACAAACGCCTTTTCGAGCGCCAGTATTCCATCGTTGAATGGTACGGTGGTTGGATTTGTACATGGCGATACGCTTGGGTCTGCTACCACGGGCTCTGCGATTTGGATTACGCTAGCGGATGGGAGCAGTGGCCCGGGCACCTACGCGATCAATGGCGGTGGGCTTACAGCCAACAATGGCAACTACGTCTTTGTGCAAGCAGCCAGCAACGCGACTGCGCTAACGATTGAGGCTGGTGCCGCCACATTGCAGAGGCCGGTAATTCCGGAGATCAACACAGGCATTTCGAATAATCCGACAATTACGACCGCTTCACTCGATGACATGGTGACGCTCTACGATCCGCTTGTTTCTCTCCCGGGCGATTCCGGTTACGTCTCAATTTATGGCAACCCATACCCGACGGTTGCGACCATGGGGCCAGTTAGTTTTGCAGCAGAAGGAGATTCGGCTGAAATCATTTTGCCTGCCAACGGCAATGCAATGTCTGAAACTTCGGCAGGCGAGCATGTGCCATTGTACCTAACGGGTGGTGGAGATGTTTACTGGGTTGGTTCTTTCTCGATCTCTCAGGCCGGAAATGTCCTGTCGATTACACCGGTCGGCGATCAGGACTGCGCGCCTCTTCCCTCGATAGAAGGAGCGACTCGGAATGCCGTTTACATGCTTGCCCGAGATGCTGGCGATGCAGTCGAGATCGAAGTTTCTCTCTCGGCCAATGGAGTACTGCTCGTAAAGGTGCCGACATCCTTCCTCAAAGCTCAGGGATTCAGGCGGGCTGCGTTGGCTGGTATCTTGGCTGCGCAACAGGAGCTGCACGTCGGTGTTGAAGAAATAAAAGCGATCAACATCAAGCCGCAGACCCCGAGGGTCGTTTTCTAAATAGCGAGATTAACGTCGAATTTCGCGAATCCTCATTAGCATTAATGCTTTCCACGCATTGTGCAGAACATTCGATCAATAGCGATAGTTGGCTGCCCAAACGGCGTTCTGGTCGAATAGTCTGCACGATACTGCAAGTGCTTATACAGCGCCTAAATGGGCAATCTGAGCTGCTCGTTTTCAACTTTTCCTGAAGCATCCACGGAGAGCAAAGGCACTGATCGCCATCATCATTTTTATAATGTTGGTCGTTTTTCCAATCCTCTTTCTGGGATATGCAATCTACCTCGTTTGGCTCTTGAAGTTTTTTCGCGTTGTTCGGTAGACGGTACAAATAAGGTTTAGCTCATTTGGTTTGGCAATTTGTACGCTGGGATAACCAACGCTTCGCCGTATCCGACATGAGTTGAGCGATGTTATCGAATAGTTCGGTTGCGTGGTCGTGACCACGGGCCGGCCGGGGTTTGCGAGCGGGCAGAAAGGGATGGGCGGGCGCACTAACTTTGCGCCATGTCCAGACCCTTCACTTCATTTGAACAGGAACGCGTGATCGAAAACCTCAGAGCCGCCGGTCGGACGCGAGACGCGTTGTTGGTGGAGATGGGGTGCTTTCTTGGCTTCAGGGTTTCGGAGCTGCTTTCGCTCAAGGTGTCGGACGTAATCGAAAACCGAGTGCCTCGGGCTGAACTCGTCGTGGCGCGGCGGAACCTGAAAGGTGGAAAAGGGGAGCGCCGGCGGACCGTGCGGAACCGGCGTGTTGTAGTGCCACAGCGAATACGCACGGCGCTGGCGGAGTATTTGCAGGGGTGCACACTCTTTCCGGGGAGTTATCTTTTCCAGAGCCGCGAGGGAGGTAACCGGCCGATCAGTCGCGTCCAGGCGCACCGGATCATCGTGGCGGCGGCATCGGCCGTCGGGGTGGAGGAGCGCATCGCCACGCATTCAATGAGGAAGACTTTTGTACAGCGTATCTACACCTTGTCCGGGCATGATCTTATCAAGACGCAGCGGATCGTTGGGCATCGTTCGCCGCTCACGACGGCGAGGTATTTGGAGACGGATCAGGTCGACCTCGATGCGCTGGTGCTGGCGCAGGATGATGCGGGCCTTGCCGGTGGTGGAGGCCGGGCGGATTTTACGTCGGCCCGAACGATGCCGGCCTAGGGCTCCGGCCGGTTCGATTTCTATCTGAGCGCGTTGTAAATAGAAAAGATAGTTTGCATTTAAGCCGTTATTTGGCACATTATAAGAAGTATGATTTCTATTTTAGGAGACGTAGAAGCTATGACAAAGCTTGGCCAGCGCATCCGTGCGCTGCGTCTGCAGCGCAATATTTCGCAGAGCCAGGTGGCCGGCGTCGTTGGTGTGACCCTGCCTACGTACCGTAAAATTGAGGCCGGTCGCGGCACGGTTGAATTTCGGCACGTGGCAAAAACGCTCGGCTATTTTGGCTACGTCGAGGCGTTGGGCGACTTGGTGCCCGACAGTGGCGCCTTGATGTCGTTGAAAGAATCTATCGGCACGCCCGAGCGGAAGTACTCCTCCCGAAAAAGATAACCTGAGTTATCATGCAAAATCATCTCGTGATCAAATGGTGGGACGGATCGAACGTGGGACTTCTCGCCCAACGTGGATCGATCTTTTTTGAGTATGATGAGGCCTGGCTTGCACGTGGCCATAACCTGTCTCCGTTGTCGCTCCCGTTTACCCATGCTGTATTCAACGCGGCTAAGGCCCCCGAGGGCTTGCCCGGACTGATCGCAGACTGCCTGCCTGATAAGTGGGGGCGACGCGTTGCGGAGAGAGATTTTGCTCAGCATGGCTATGGTGAACTGACGGCGATGAAATTGCTGGCCTGGCGGGGTGAGCGTGGTCTTGGCGCTCTGAAGATTGAACCTGCCCTGGGTGACAAGGGCTCAGCAACGCTGGGGAAACTCGCTCAAATCAGCACCGCTGCGCTTGCCCGTGGCGCAAAGGAGATCCAGCGCGGCGTTCCCTCCAAGGTTCTGCCTCAGCTTGTCCGGGGTGGAACGGCGGGCGGTGCTTACCCTAAGACCGTCGTTGTGGCCTATGACGATGGTACGCTCAGTGTCGACCCGCCTGATGGTCTTGGTACGCCTTCCATTCTCAAATTTGATCTGTCGCCCAAAGGCGACCAGGCACCGGTCGAACTCGCCTACCTTGAGATGGCGCGAAAAGCGGGGATTAATTCTGTCGCCGCCCGTTTGATCGACGAAGGAGGAAGAACCAAGCGTCGGCATCTTCTGGTGGGCCGTTTTGATGTGGTTCGGAATGATCCTCGTCGGCGTATTCATTTCCATTCAGCATCGGCACTGCTTCATCGGGAAGCCAACGCGCTCGATTACCGCGATCTGTTCAAAATCGCGATTCGTCTCGGCGTGGATGCCTCTGGGATTCGAGAGGTGGCGCGACGCATGGTTTTCAATCTCCTGGCCTCGAATCATGATGATCACGGCAAAAACCATGCCTTCATGTATGACGAGGATTCCAAGTCCTGGGCGCTGACGCCGGCGTTTGATCTCACCTACATTGAAGGCATGCTCGATCGCGGCATGCTCATCTGTGGCGAGGTGTGGCCCAAGCGCGAAACCCTTGAGGCGCTCTGCCTTGATGCGGGTATTAAAAAGGCAGAATTCGCTGAAATATTCGATTCAGTCAGCGCAGCGATCGGTTCGTGGAAAGCGATCGCTCGCAAGGCTGGTGTTTCGGCTGATCTCGTTAAGGAAATTGGGGCCCGCCACGTATGGATCCGATCCAGCGTGGGCTAACTCAATTTCTTCATCAGAGCCTTCTGGCTTTAAGGTTCCGGGGCCATGGAAACGTCGCCCGAGTGTTTTTGGAAGCAGGCAATGAGGTGCTATTTATCGTTTCACGAAAGATTAGTAATTAAATACAAATATCTATAAAATAGCCTTTAAAGTAATTATTAATGCTGTAACTATCGTTTCACTAAAACATGCCACGCCTTCCGCGCACGACCGACCGCCTGACGCTCGAACTCCAAACCTATGGGGCGACGAGCAGTCGTGTCCTGGCGTCGAAGTTGGGTGTGAGTGGGCCAACACTTTCCCGAATGATCGCCGAGGTCGGCCCCCAGATCGAGCGCATCGGAGCGGCACGATCCACGCGCTACGCCTTGCGTCGTACGATCGCGCATTTTGGAGGCGAATGGCCCATCTATCGGGTTGCTCCAAACGGCCGGATCTTTTCGTGGGGAACGCTTCGTGCACTTCACGGTGGGTTTCGCTTTCTCCCGGCAATCGTTGATCATCCGTGGGGTGAGCGTTTGCGTGTTAACGATGGGCTGTCAGGCGGGCTGCCTTTCTTTCTGCATGACGCCCGGCCGCAGGGTTTCCTTGGGCGCGCCATCGCCCGCCGGCTCGCGGGTGGTTTGGGACTGCCCCCCAATCTTCAGATGTGGAACGATGACCACAATATCAGTTATTTTCTCACTCACGGCGATGATCTGCCCGGTGATATCATTGTGGGTGATGCCGCGATGGAGCGTGCCGGCCAATTGCTGCGCAGTCCGGCCACAACGGCGATTGCGGCAGGCGAACGCGCAGAAATTTATCCGCGCTGCGTTGAGGCCGTGCAACGCGGCGAAGTCATTGGTTCGTCGGCCGGTGGAGAACAGCCAAAGTTCCTTGCGACCGTGCAATCTGCGACTGCGGGCAGCCGGTCTTTACTGGTGAAGTTTTCACCCACGGGCACCAGTCCGGCGGCGACCCGCTGGTCGGATTTGCTCGCTTGTGAACATATCGCGTCGGAGGTGCTGCGCGCACGGGGCATACAGTCAGCCGTCACCTCGCTGCTGGATGCGGGTGGCCGGCGGTTTCTTGAGGTGGAGCGTTTTGATCGCACGGTGGAGCAGGGGCGGCGCGGGCTGGTTTCACTGGGCGTGCTCGAGGACGAGTATCTGTCTCACGCCACCAACGATTGGGCTGATGCGTCGGTGTTGCTCCTTCAATCCGGACTGGTGGAGGAAGGGGTCGCGCGCGCTCTCCGCTGGGTCTGGTGTTTCGGTGATCTGATTGCCAATTCCGACATGCACCGCGCGAATGCCAGTTTTTGGTTCCCAGACAAGGCCACCCTCGAACTTGCGCCGGTGTATGACATGCTGCCGATGCAGTATGCGCCCAATGCCCAGGGCGAACTTCCGCACCGTGACTATTCACCGCGGGCTCCACGTGCGTCGGTAACCGATGTATGGATACAGGCGGCAGCGGCGGCGCGCGATTTCTGGGTGAGGATTTCGACCAGTTCGCTTGTGTCAGAGCCATTCCGGGCGATTGCGGCCAAAAATCAAAGCATGCTATCGGAGCAGGTTGATCGCCAGGGTTGACCGCTCACGGGCGACGAGCGGAACGGCTTGGTGCCCGACCACACCCTTTTTGCGGGAACGCGGGCTTCATGAATTTGGTCCGGAACGGCTAGTAACTCTTCGGCATGCCTGGAAGAAAACCACTGCTGGAAAATGACGAACCATTAGTTATCGCTGCGCTGCGGGATTTTTCGCTGCGCAATCAGGCCCTGATTATCCTGGGGCTCAATACCGGTTTCCGGATCACCGAACTGCTTTCGCTCACGGTGGGGCAGGTGTGGGATGCCGGAAAGGTGAAGCCGCAGGTGAGGGTGTCACGCGCGCAGCTGAAGGGTGGGCGCGGGTGCCACCGGAAGACGATCGTGTCGCGGAGTGTACCGATTAACGCGGCGGCGGCGGCAGTGCTGGAGCAGTATCTCTTCGCGCGGTTTGGTTCGGGGCCGGCGGATCCGGCGCTGCCCTTGTTTCCGAGCCGGGTGAGGGGTGGGGCGCTCACGCGCTGGCAGGCGAACCAGATTGTGCATGCGGTGTTTGAAAAGGCTGGGCTGGGCATGCCGGAAAGTTACGGGACGCACTCGCTTCGGAAGACGTTCGCGCGAAAGGTTTATTCAGCAACAGGATACGATATAAACCTGACCCGTGCGGTCATGGGACACGCTGACATTAGCACGACTCAGAAATACCTGCACGTTGACGAGACTGAGATGGTCGCGGCGGTGCAGGCGATTGGTCGGATCGGCCAAGTATCAGGTAGTATTTCTTCGGCTCCCGCACGTACCGAATCGGTTTTGTCGAGTTCTGAAAACGAGCAGCATATTCGCAGAGTCTGAATAAAGATACGCTCAGCCAATGAATGGATAATGGTCCGGAATGCACAGAGGTAACTCTATCCGATGAACCTTCCTTCCCATTCTGGCCAATTCTCAGGTGTTAGGGCTAGGTACAAGCCGTTGCTGAGATCGCCACAAAACATGCTTTTGTAAGAGAGTTCGAATTTTGTCGCCGACCGCTGGTTTTCCCATTAGTTGACATCGATTAGGCGGTTAGTGTTCTTGATATAGACCCCCAGCGACTTAGATGAATACCTCACATCCCGAATATCAAAAGCGAATTCGTACAATCTTATACCAAGATCAGCGATTCAGCAGAGCGGAACTCGAGCTTCTTCATACGCCTTCGCTTCAAAGGCTCTATGATTTAAGGCAATTAGGCTTAGCCGATCGAGTTTTTGCAGATGCCTCTCACACTCGTTTCTCTCACATTCTCGGCGTGATGGAGATGGCAACACGACTTGTGGATGCCATTGGGATAAATTTACAAAAGGAAAGTTCTCGGCGAGGATCCTGGGAGTTTAGTCCGGGTGTTCAAATTGACTGTAACGGGCTCGTTAAGACTTTAAAACTGCGGCATTCCGCCATCCGATTGATGGCGCTTCTCCACGATCTAACACATGCTCCCTTCGGCCACACCCTAGAGGATGAAATCAAGCTATCACGTCCGTCACATGATCATCCAGACAGACAGGCAAAAGCTTTTCTAAAGCTTTTAGTGGAATTTATCACATGGTCGGCAATCGAAATTCTGTCGCGAGAAACCATTACTAAATTGGTGCCTAGCTTGCTACTGAATCAAATACTTTCCGGAACAGCTGACGTGGACACGATCCCCGATGAAACAATACTTGCGATCAGTAAGAAACTATTAGGGGTTCCTCCTAGTTCGAGAACTAAGCAACGGCTATCGGCTGCAGAGTTGATTAGTTTGTTTATTTCATTCGATTTTGCGTCTGACGCGCTATATCATTTAGAAGTATCCCATAAGTTCGATTCTGAAATAACTGAGCTTCTGCCCAAGCGCCCATATCGTGTTAACCGTCTTATCGAACTTATTTTAGTACAATCAACCGCCTCTGCAGACGCCCTCGAATGGCAGCGAGAAAATCAAGCTGCAAAGGCTGAGTCACGTGCCCACAAGCAGAGATTTGATCCTCGGAGGGACGCGTACTGCATTGATATTATCGGTGATACTATTTGCGCAGACTTGCTTGATTACGCAAATCGAGATGCTACCCAATCTGGGCTCCCGCTAGCGTTTGACTGGATAAGGATTGTAGAAAACTTTACGTTGGTATGTCATCAAGAGAAACCTATTTCTGATCATCCATTTAGCGGCCGATGTATACGGGCAGCTGCAGATTTCTCACGTGGAAAGTTTCGGAGTGATGTTGTGGGAGAGTTGATCGAATTATTACAGGTAAGATACTACGTCTACGAACGGGTGTTGTTTCACCCTACTAAATGTGTGGCGGGCGCAATGCTTGGCAGAACAATCCAACTGCTTGGCTTTAAAAATACGCCAACCTATTGGCAATTTCTGGGGGATGGAGTTTTTCTACAGCAACTGCGAGAAATCGCGAGCATTGCACTGCAAGTACTTGAACGATCAAATCTCAATCGTCACGAGCAATTCATGCCAATGACTGCGGCGGCGCTGGAGAAGGCTCTCCCGTATGTCGACTTGCTCTCAACTCGCGGAGCCCGTGAGTTGTGGAGTCAACGGGTGACAACAGTGGGCGATCTCCGACGACGCTATGTAGGCAATACAGCCGCGGAACTATGGATATTGCGTCTGCTGCAGACAAAAGGAAAAGTTAGCTTTATAAAGCTTATATGTTATGAAGCATTTGCCAAAATTCTTGGTGATAAAGCAAAGCGCCGCGACGACGATCAAATCAATGACACTGCGCTCAGAGAGCTGGCGACCGAAATCGCGGAACAGGCATATTCTACAAATAGTCACGAATCCAAGAGCGAACTCTTAAACCAGGCGAAGCTCTGCTTGGGAGAAATACTACCGTCGATTGACCGCGTTCAACAGGAAATCGAAGCAGCTTCGCAATTGCTATCGTCTCTACAATCTCGAAGGTATAGCCATAGGGTTTTTTGTTTGATGCCAAGCCACATTGTAGCCGGACCGCTGGTAATCACTCCAGAGATTGTGGCGGAGCGATTCTTGGACCCAGATATTCGCGGTGCCACAGAAAGGGCAATAGAAGCAGCGGGCGATTTACCTTTGGGATCCGTGGTCATACATTGCCCGCCAGCGAAAGGCCCACGAAAAATCGCCAAAGTTCTGGTTTCGTATCTCCCCCCTGCAAAAACCCCGGGTGACGCTTCTGCTTGCATGGGGGATTCTTCGAGTACTGAGCAAGTGGCGCGAGAATCGACGCGAATTACCACGCATCTTCGAGAAATTGGCAAAATTGAAGGTCCGGCTAAAGGAATGTTTGGAGCACACGAACGTCACCTAGAATCACTTGAAGCTATGTATTCGAGTATGTGGCGGCTGTGGGTTGCTGTTACTCCCCCATCTGATATTCAATATAAAAGACTAGGTGACTTGATTGCTAATGTGCTCGGGGCAATCGTTTTCTTAGGTAATGGATATCACGAGTTGAGAAATGATCTATTCATGGTCGAGGAACTTGAAGGCGAATACTCCACCGACATCAGGAAACTCGATGAATCTACAAATGTACCCGAATCTCCGATACAATCGACGAGCATAAAAA
Source organism: Verrucomicrobiota bacterium (assembly GCA_043743635.1). Classification (GTDB taxonomy): domain Bacteria; phylum Verrucomicrobiota; class Verrucomicrobiia; order Opitutales; family Opitutaceae; genus JADKHC01. Next base: position 29,557 of record JAYTWC010000479.1, read on the forward strand.
ATCAAACGCGGGGAGACACGCTTGCCGGGGCTGAACAAATGCTGACAAGAAAAGAGGTGGAAAAATTGCTTCAGGTATATTTAGTCACTTTTTCGCCAACACGGCAAAAACGACTAGGAAAACTCTTTAAGGAACAGAACGTTTATGAACGGATTTCGACGGCATCACAACGACCTGAGGTGGCTCGACAGTTGAGGGCAGGAGAAGTATATTACGACCTCACCGGCCCGACTTGGGAAGCTCGTGATGTCACGAATTTGCTGATTTTAATCGACAATCTTATTGGGTCGCATCTCGCAGGGGCCATCCAAGTTGAATCCAATAAACGCAGTCGAATGAACGATGAAGAGCAGAAGTTCGTTGACCGACTCATCGCACGTGTTCGCGCCGTAATTGCACCGACAGACATTAAGAGTACAGAAGGGGCAGTTCGAATTTGCGCAATAGCGCGTCAGCTCGACGTCGTTGTTAAATTTCAGCCGTTGCTCACGAGGGGCCTCTATGGTCGATCGGCTGGTAACGCTCTTATTATATTAGATT
>JAYTWC010000480.1:0-2609 GCA_043743635.1 Verrucomicrobiota bacterium
GCCGGACAAATCGTCGGCCTGCTCGGGCCGAATGGCGCCGGAAAATCGACTACGCTCAAGATGCTTACCGGCATGCTCGAACCAACCAACGGCACCGCCGAAATATGCGGCTTCGATCTACGACTCAATCCGGTTGAGGTAAAACGCCGCGTCGGCTTTGTGCCTGAGTCCGGCGCCGTCTTCGAATCGCTCACCGGCCTCGAATACCTTGAAATGATCGCGGCACTCTACGCCATCCCCGCTGAACAAGCCCGCGCCCGCATCAAACAATTCATCGCCTTTTTCGATCTCAGTTTCGAAACGCTCACCGACAAGCTTCTCGGCGCCTACTCGAAAGGCATGCGACGCAAAGTCGTCATCACCGCCGGCCTCCTGCACAACCCGCCCGTCGTATTTTTTGACGAACCACTCGACGGCCTCGATGCCAATGCCGCCGTAGGCTTCAAGACCTTGATCCAAACGCTCGCCCGCGAGGGGAAAACCATCGTCTACAGCTCTCACATCCTCGATGTTGTGGAACGCGTCTGTGACCGCGTCATTATCATCGACAAGGGCAAACTCATTCTCGACGGCAAGCCTGACGAACTTGTTGCAACCCACAAATCTGGCACGCTCGAACGTCTGTTCACCCAACTCACCGGCGGCACCGAACTCGAACGCCGCGCCGAAGATTTCGCCAAAACTTTCAGAGCATGAGCCAGGAGCAGATACTGCCTCCGCCGCTGCCTGCGTTGCCAGCGCCATCAGCGCCACAACCATCCGCCAAGGTCTTGCGCCGACTTTTCCTGACCCTTTTCCTTCGCGGACGCAGTTCGCGCGGACTGCAAAAAGACAAGGCGCCAAAGTCTGTCGGTGAAAAACTCGCACTGGTGCTGTTCTTTTATCTGCTCTTTGGGGGAATGGCGCTGTTTCTGGTTCGGCAGCCCGTTTTCGCGTTGGCCGTCTACTTGCACGGCATGACGTTTGTCTTTCTCGGTATGTTCGTTGCCAGCTCGGCCGGTGAGGTTCTTTTCAACAAGGAAGAGTCGGACATTCTCCTCCACCGCCCGATCCAACCGCGCACTTTGCTGTGGGCCAAGGTTCGCGTCCTGATCGAGGTTTCGCTCTGGCTTGCCGGTGCCATGAATCTCGTCGGTGCGTTTGTCGGTGTCGCGGTTCCTGGTGGCGGTTGGTTGTTTCCACTGGTTCATGCGCTTTCAACCTCGCTCGAGGCGTTGTTTTTCACCGGCTGCGTGGTTCTGGTTTACCAGCTTTGTCTCCGCTGGTTTGGACGCGAACGACTCGACGGCCTCATGACGACGGCGCAGGTTATCTTCTCCGTGGGCGCCGTCCTTGCCGGACAGGTCGTACCCAGAGTCATCGGCAGACTCGACAATCTGGTTCAATTGAACGCCAACTCCTGGTGGGTGGCTATTTTCCCACCGGCTTGGTTTGCCGGTCTGGATGACGCACTCGCAGGAAATTCTGCTCCAAGCTCCTGGTTGTTGACGGCCGTTGGCCTCACAGCCACGACAATCATTTTAGTGCTGGCATTTGGTAAGTTGGCGCAAAGCTACGAAACCGGCCTGCAGGCTCTCAACGAAACCGTTTCCTCCGGCCGAGCACGCGGGGGAAAGCGGCGGATCACCGACTTCCTTGCCGATCTGCCACCCTTGAGCTGGTGGCTGCGCAACCCGGTGGAGCGCGCCTCCTTCAAGCTGTCGCTCGCCTATCTGTTGCGTGACCGCGATGTGAAACTCCGCGTCTTCCCCGGACTGGCTCCACTGTTTGTGATGCCATTGGTGTTGTTGCTCCAGGCACGCGGCCAAGATGCGTTCGGGAAAAGCGGCTTCGGAATCGCTTTCGCTGGCAGCTACATGGGACTGGCTCCGGTGCTCGGACTGCATTTGCTTCAGTTTTCGCAGCAATGGCAGGCAAGTGACATCTTTCGCACCGCGCCGATTTCCGGTCCGGCCCCGCTGGCTCATGGCGCACGCCGAGCGGTCCTGATGCTTTTTGTCGTACCTCTAATGGTTGTTCTAGGGCTACTCAGTTGGTTCGTGAGCGGCGACTGCTCCCGGCTCCTTCTGCTGCTCCCCGGAATGATCAGCATGCCCTTGCTGGCCCTTGTGCCGTGCATGAACGGAAAAGGAATCCCTCTCTCCCTGCCCTCCGAAGAAGCAAAAGCAGCCGGTCGTGGTCTGATCATGTGGGGCTTTTCCATCGCCTCCATCGCCCTCGCCGGAATCGCCGTGTGGGCTTGGTCATGCCACTGGTTTCAATGGTTTCTCAGCGCGGAAACAGCCATCGTGATCATCGCGTATTGCACTCTGCGCCGCTCACTTTCGAACACAAAGTGGAGTCCGCTCGACTGAGTTGCCTCCCCTACAACAATCAGCGAAATCAACCCGACGCTCTCTCCGCTTGCGATTCCGCCCGCCGCCGCCCACATTGCCCCCATGCAAAAAGACGTCGTAACGGTCAGCGTAAAAGGGGTGATGCCCACTACCAACGGCTGTGCTGTCTTCCTGGGCAACGACGATAAAACCTTCGTCATCTACGTCGATCATCCCGTCGGCGACGCCATTCGCATGACCCTCGACGGCGTGAAAAAAGAGCGCCCGCTCACC
>JAYTWC010000481.1:0-7611 GCA_043743635.1 Verrucomicrobiota bacterium
ACCAGCGAATCCGCAAATACGCCCGGTGCCAAAATCCGTGCCGAACACCACCGCCCCGCCGCGACCAACAAACCCATCATCCCGCTCGCAATCGCGATCTTACCAAGATCACCCGCCAGATGATGCGCAGCCAACTGGTGGGTCTTTTTCGCCAGCTTCACCTGTAAATACCAAGCCTGAACAATGATCGCCACGTTGCCCGCGATCGCGAGCCCCACGATGGAAAACGGCCCCATCAGAGCAAAGCTCAGCACAATATTAACCACAAAACTCAACAACGCCGCACGCACCGGTGTCGCCGTATCCTTCTGCGCGTAAAACGCCCGCAGCACCAAGTTCACAAACGAGAAAAAAGGCAGCCCCAGCGCGTACACCACCAGCACCGGCACCATCATGCGCGTGTCCGAGGCATGGAATTTTCCGTGCTCGTAAACCAACCTGATGACTGGTTCGGCCAACAACGCCAGCCCGATCGCCGCCGGGATGTTGATCATCAAAATAAACCTCATCCCTTTCCGATAAGCCTCGCCCATTTGATCCATGTCCCCGCGCGCCGCATGCCGCGAGATCAACGGAAACACCACGGTCGAAACCGCGACCGCAAACACACCGATCGGCAACTCCATCAACCGCGTCGCATAATTCAGCACCGAGTTCGCAGCGTCATTCAGCGACAGCCCGATGAAACGCGAAACCGTCATGTTAATCAGATAAACCGCCGACCCCAGCACCGCCGGTCCCATCAACCGGGCCACCGTGTTTACCTGCTCGCTGCGACTGAGGTCAAAACGCGGCCGCCAGCCCTCGCGCGTCAACGCCCAGGCCGGCACCGCCATCTGCAAAAACCCGCCCAGCAATACGCCGCCGCACAACCAGTTCATTCTCACGGTATCGGTATTTCCAATACAGACCCCCGCCACCAGCAGCCCGATGATCGACAAATTCAGCCACACCGGATTCAGAGCTGGCTCTAGAAACCGATTAAACGTCTGCAACGCCGCGCTAAATGCCGCCGCCAGACACACAAAAACCAGATAGGGAAACAAGATCACCGCCAGCTTTGCCGCCAGCAACCAGCGCCCGATCGTGGCTTCATCGGCTCCAAACGCATGCCCAATCCCGGCAAGCGCCCCCTGCTGACAAAGCGCAACCATCGAAACCACCACCAACGCACCCGAGACCACCAGCAGCCAGCTCGCCACTTGATTAACCAAATCAAACGCCCCAGCCCGCTGCCGGTGTTCCAATTCCTCATTGAGCGTCGGCACGAACGCCGCCGTCATTCCGCCCTCGGCCAGCAGCCGCCGGAAAAGATTGGGAAGTTGAAACGCCGTCACATACGCCGACGTCAGCGCACTCGTACCGAAAGCCGTCGCCGTGATCGACTCACGAGCCAGCCCCAGCACGCGAGAAAACATCGTAACACTCGCAACCACACTTATATTTTTAAGGCTCTTCGACACAGCCGACGTTTTTCGGGGCGGACCCAATCCTTAGCAAGTCATTACGCAAGATGGAACCACGCGCCGAAACGCGGTCCAATAGCAACCGTGGTCTTTCGCAACCGGCATTGACGCTGGACGACACCCCACACACCTTTTCAACCGTCATGCCCATCGTCCCAAAACTGATTGAAAGACTCCAGCGCCACCCCAAGCGCATCGTTTTTCCCGAAGGGTCTGACCCACGCATTCTACAAGCTGCCCGTCAGTGGGTCACCCGCCGCATGGGCGCGCCGATTCTTCTGGGAGATCGCGCTCTGATCAAGATCACCGCCACTCGTCTCGACATTAACCTCCAAGGCATGCGCGTCATTGAACCCGAGCGCAGCGAAGATTTCGAATCGTTCTCCAATCAATACCTGCAACTGCGCAGCGAAAAAGGCATCACGATCACCGAAGCACGCGACTGCCTGCGCGACCCCAATTTCTACGCTACCTTCATGCTGGCCAACAGCCAGGCCGACGCGATGGTCGGCGGCGCCACCCGAACCACCTCAAGCGCACTACGCCCCCTCTTTCAGATCATCCCGCGACAGCCCGGCGCACAAACCGCCTCGTCGCTCATGATCATTGATTTCGACGAAAAAAAAGTGGGCAGTGACGGCACGCTGTTCTTTGCCGACTGCGGCGTCATCCCCGACCCCACCGCTGAACAACTCGCCGACATCGCCATCACCACGGCCACCGTCGCCCGCCACCTCACCAACGAAATTCCACGCGTCGCCATGCTCGGTTGGGCCACCAAAAGCGCGTCTAACCATCCATCGCTCCAAAAAATGCGCACGGCCACCGAGCTCGCCCGCCAGCGCGCCAAAGCCCTTTCGCTCGAAGTCGAAATCGACGGGGAACTTCAGGTCGACGCCGCCTTTGACCTTGCCGTCGCCGAAATGAAAGGCGTCACCAGCCCCGTCGCCGGCCGGGCCAACGTGCTCATCTTCCCTGACCTAAATAGCGGCAACATCGCCTTCAAACTCGTGCACATTCTCGCGGGCGCAAATTCCTTCGGCCAAATCATCACCGGACTCACCCGGCCCGCCGCCGAGATCAGCCGCGGCTCCAGCGCCCACGACGTCTTCGGCGCTGCCGCCATCGTCGGCTGCCAGGCAATCGACCGTCGCCTCCTCTACGGAACGCTGTGAAACGGGCCGCTCACATGGTCCACTGCGTGCGCCTGTCCGAATCCAGCCGGAACACCTAAACCATTTCCAGCCATCCATGTCCTCACCGAATCCCGCCGACGTTCCCGCGCTGCCGCTTTTGACCGCGCCCACCAACACCGTGACGAAGCGCATCTTCGTCGCCGCCACCCGCATGAACGACGGCAAGACCACGACTTGCCTCGGCCTCTTCGCCGCGCTCATGGCACTGTATCCAAGAATTGGATTCATCAAGCCCGTCGGCCAGCGCTTCGTCGAGATCGACGGCCATCAGGTCGATGAAGATTCCTACCTGCTCGACGTCATCTACGACGTCCACGTGCCCATCGAGAGCATGAGCCCGGTTACCGTTGACGGCACGTTTACCCGCCGCTTTCTCAAACATCCCGGCAAAACCTTACCACTGCTCAAGGACAAAATCTGCCGCGCCTTCGACCGTGTGTCGTGGGAAAAGGATTTCACCTTGATCGAAGGCACCGGCCACGCTGGCGTCGGCTCCGTCTTCGATCTCTCCAACGCCAGCGTCGCAAACCTCCTTGGGGCCAAGGTCATCCTTGTGGCGGCCGGTGGCATCGGCCGCCCCGTCGATGAAATCGCGTTAAACAAAGCCCTTTTCGACAAAGCCGGCGTCGAAGTCATCGGTGCCATTCTCAACAAAGTCGAAACCGACAAAATGGACCTCGTCGCCGAATACGCCGGCCTCGGCCTCGAACGCCTCGGCGTGCCGCTCCTCGGCGTGCTCCCCATTCAAAAAGTTCTCACCGCACCCAACCTTTCGCAAATCGCCGAAGAAATCGACGGCAAGTGGCTCAACGGCCGACGCAGCGCCCGCCAACGTGTCCAACGCGTCATCGTCGGCGCCATGACCGCCAAGGGCATCGTCGACTACATCCAACCCGGCGTGCTCATCATCACACCCGGTGACCGCGATGACATCATCCTCGCCGCGATCTCCAGCGCCCGCCTCTCCGAAGAACGCACGATCGCCGGCATTATTTTGACCAACGACATTCCGCCTCACGCAAAGTTGTTGGAACTCCTCGCCCAAACCGACATCCCCGTCATCGCAGCCAAAGAAGAAAGTTACACCATTGCTTCAAAAATCCACAGCATGACGGTGAAAACTCAGCCACAAGATACAGATAAGATTCCCATCATTAAAAAGATGGTCACCGAACACGTTAATCTTAAAAAATTGCTTGCGGCATTTTAAGAAAATTGATCGACAGCCATTGATTTTCGCGACGCCACTCCAGCCCCTCACTTGAGCGTCGAAATGGCCGGTTTATAATCCACGCAAAAAACTTAGAAAAGGGCTTCACATCCGGCAAGCAGCCCACCACTGTGAATATGCGTCGGTTGTCGACGGACCTCTCGGCCAGCTGTTCGCACAGTTCACTGGTTTAGCAGCTCCTGAACCTCTGCCGCAAGTCTCCCTCCTCTCTGAGGGCCCCAAATCATGGCACATCCTAGGATCATCCAGGGCGGCATGGGCGTAGCCGTTTCCGGCTGGGCTCTTGCGCGCACAGTTTCAAAGTTAGGTCAGCTCGGTGTCGTTTCTGGCACCGCGCTGGCGCATATCCTCGCACGGCGATTGCAGACCGGCGACGCCGATGGCAAAATGCGCCATGCCCTTTCGCACCTGCCGCTTCCCGGCGTGGCTGATCGCATCATTGCGAACTATTTTATCCCCGGCGGTAAAGCTCCCGATGCACCCTTCAAAGCCATCGCGATGCCGTCAGTTACCTCAAGCGCCGCTTTCACCGAACTCACGATCGCAGGAAATTTCGTCGAAGTTTTCCTCGCCAAAGAAGGTCACGACGGCGTCGTTGGCATCAACCTGCTCGAAAAAATCCAGTTCCCCACCCTATCCTCGATCTTCGGAGCCATGCTCGCCGGTGTCGATTACGTGCTCATGGGTGCCGGCATCCCCCGCACCATCCCGGGCGTGCTCGACAATATTTCCAAAGGTGAATCCGCCGAAATCAAAGTCGACCACGTTGGCGATTCTTCCGCAGTAGGACACACGATCCGCTTCGATCCAGCGCCCTTTCTTTCTGGAATTTCACTCCCGCTGAAACGCCCGCTTTTCCTCGCGATCGTCGCCTCCGCCACGCTCGCTCTCACCCTCGCCCGCAAGTCCACCGGCAAAGTCGATGGCTTCGTCGTCGAAATGGAAACAGCTGGCGGCCACAACGCGCCTCCTCGCGGCCCGCTGCAGCTCACGCCTGAAGGCGAGCCGCTTTACGGTCCCCGCGATATTCCCGATATCGAAAAAATTCACGCCATCGGCCTTCCCTTCTGGCTCGCCGGTTCCTACGGCGCCCCGGGCAAACTCGCCGAAGCCATGAAACTCGGCGCCGCAGGTATTCAAGCCGGCACCGCCTTCGCCTTCTGTCTGGAATCCGGCATCGACGCCGAATTAAAACAACGCGTTATCCAGCAAAGCCGCGAGGGCAAAGCCCGCGTCTTTACCGATCCACTCGCCTCTCCTACGGGCTTCCCCTTCAAAGTCGCCCAGGTTCCCAATACACTCTCGACCGCCGAAGATTACGCCGCTCGACCCCGCATCTGCGACATGGGCTATCTGCGCCACGTTTACCTCAAAGAAGACGGCAGCCCCGGCTACCGTTGCCCGAGCGAACCAATCGACGACTACCTTAAAAAAGGAGGCACCACGCAAGACACCGTGGGCCGCAAATGTATTTGTAACGGCCTCATGGCTACCGTTGGCCTCGGCCAGATGCGCTCGGACGGCACTGCCGAACCACCGATCATGACAGCGGGCAACGAAGTTGCTAACATCGCAAAATTCCTAAAACCAGGCGCCGACAGCTACACCGCCGCCGAAGTCATCGACACCCTGCTCGCATAAAAGCAGGGGCCGCTCGCGGGAGCATTTGAAACAAATGTTTTCAAATGCTCGGCCACCAAGCTCGAAGGAGCGCCGCATTCTTGCGCAAAAACACCGCGTGAAGCGCAGTCACTCAGCCTTCACTTATCCAAAGCCCACAACCAAGCGCGGGGAGGAATAAGTTCGACTCAACCCGTTGCGCAGTATCGCGGGGACGAGAACCAAGGAACCGTTCCTGATCGGCCAGTTGATGCCAGCGACCTGATGCGATTTCGTCGCCCACCGGAATCATAACGTCGTACATCGTCGGATTCACGGCAAAGAGCAGACGGCGCGCACCCTGGCTGAGGTCGGCATTGTAGATAGCAGCTGTTGCGGTTGAATCCTGCGCAAAAAAGAACCGAAAGAACGTATCGCCCGGACGCGAGTACAGACGGAGAAGCGAGCCGGCTTCAGAGCGGCGGAACGCAATCCAATCGGCAAAATACGTGTGCGTGGCCGAAAACCGGTAAATGCGACGATAATCTAACGCATTTACCGCACCGAGTTGATAGGTGTTATTGATACCGTTTTTCGAGCGCAGGAAATCCTGACCAGCCGAGAGCATCGGAATTCCAATCGAAGCAAAAAGCACCGCCGCCATCAAATGCGTACGGCGACGGTCATTCGCCGTCGGATCAGAACCGTTATTGCCTGGATTCTCCGTGATCATGTCGATCCACGAGCGATCATCGTGCGACTCAGTATAGTTGACGGTCTGCGCCGGCCATTTGGCAAAATGCCAGGGCGAACCCTTCAAGTAGTATTCAAACGCCTCTCGCGTCGCCCCGCCGCGCACAAAATCACGCAGAAAGTTTCTGTATCCATCATTCCACGACGCCCAGCCTGTGTCGCGAAGAGCACCGGCGATGTGCCCGCGGAAACTCCACGGTTCGGCGATGAGAATCACGTCGGACTTCACGCGTTTGAGCGCCACTTCAACATCCTTCAGCACGTCAAGCCCAAGCAACTCGGCCAAATCGAGACGGAAACCATCAATTCCATACATCTCGATCAAGTGGGTAAGACTGTCGATAATGAGACGTTTGGCCATTGAAGCGTCAGCGCGTAGATCATTGCCACAGCCGCTCCAATTCGAGAGCTGCCCGGCACTGTCCATTTCAAAATAGTAAAGCTTGTCGATCAGCATCAGGTGGGCTGGTTCACCCACGTGGTTATAAACGACATCCAGAATCACCGCGATGCCCCGCCGGTGAAACGCCGCAACCAATTCCTGAAATTCCACGATTCCTGAGGCGTGCAACGGATCCAGCGCATAACTGCTTTCTGGCGCAAAGTAGTTGTTCGTCATATAACCCCAGTGGTATTCCTCAGGCGTGCGATTATCGAATTCCTGCACGGGCTGGAGTTCCACGGCGTTGATGCCGAGATGATGCAGATAAAAACCGGGGCTTTCGACCCATTTGCGCAGTCCGGTGAAACCACGGCGCTCAGCCACGGCAAGTTTCACCGGCGCTCGATCAACCAGATCGCGCACATGCGCCTCGGCAATCACCAGATCGTGCCAGGCTGGCGTACGGAAATCATGATCGGGAGAAGGAATCATCGCTCGGTCAATCACGATGCCCGGGGCATTACGGTCCACCGTAGCGATAGCATAAGGATCTAAAATACGCTGTGCCGGATCAAATTGGCTGAACACATCGCTAGGTCCATCAACGTGGTACCAGTAATACCAACCGTGCAGATTTTCCGCGAGCGTCACCTCCCAAACGTTATCCGACCGGCGCGCCAGCGGGTAACGATGTGCCTCATCGGCCTTGGCCAAATCGTGACAAACGCACAACACCACACTCGACGCGCGTGACGCAAAAAGGCGAAACGTGGTTTCACCTCCCCGCACAAGCGCTCCGAGCGGCACGTCGCTGCCATACTTGAAAAAGAATTCGCCCGGCCGAAGCGGCACACTCTGACCCGCCTCATCACCTTGCCAAACCACCGAACATGCCGACGAAAGTTCAAGCGGAGCCCCGAGCGTAAATTGAAACAAATGCTGCCCGGTGCGTTCCGGATCGACCATGTAATTAATCGAACCGCT